>VGFS01000018.1 GCA_016868785.1 Bacteroidota bacterium | reverse complement strand
TTGCCAAAGGCTTACAACGGGGGTGAATTGTCTTCTCCTGCCAATGCCAAAGATACCATCGTATACGAAGTGGCGATCACTGCCGATACGATGAAAGTGGATATCGCGATTGCTGGCGGTGCTTATTGGCACTTTGAGTTGGTGAAAACTACCCGTCCTGTAAGTGGTGTGAAGTCTGCAGTTGTCAACGGTGTTGTGGTTTATCCTAACCCTAGCAATGGTGATTTCAACGTAAGCCTGGCCAATGGTGGTGTAATCAACATGGTTCGAGTGATGAACTTGAGCGGTCAAGTAGTGAGCGAAGTTTCTGTGAAGAGCAGCAACGCCCGCATCTCTGCTTCTGCTTTGGCTGCTGGTGCATATTTGATTTCTGTAGAAACCAACGAAGGCACTGCGGCTCAGCGTTTTATCAAGCAATAATTTTTTCATAGTTTATATTGGGGGGTGGAAACACCCCCTTTTTTTTCTTAATTTTTACAAAACCCCTTTACGAAAACAATGCGATTGTTGTTAAAATGCGTCGTGGTTTGCTGTACCCTATATGGAACAGCAGTACAAGGCCAAACCAATGTCACTGATACCTCCGGAAAAATGGAAGATGTTGTGATCATTGGTTATGGTAAGGCCACCAAAAAAGAATTTACCGGAGCTAACTCTTCACTGAAGGGTCAATCCCTGGAGAAGTTGAACATTCCACGAATGGACCAAGCCCTGCAGGGACAGATCCCGGGTGTAGTGGTGAGTACCAATTCGGGTTCTCCCGGCGGTACATCCAGCATCCGCATTCGTGGACTAAGCACTTTTGGCGATAACGATCCGTTGATTTTGGTGGATGGTGTTGTTTACGATAGTGAAGGATTGAATGCACTCAATCCCAACGATATCGCATCAATCAACGTGTTGAAAGACGCCACTGCTGGTATTTACGGTGTGCGCGCCGCCAACGGGGTGATTATCGTAGAGACCAAAAAAGGACAATTGAAATCGGCCCCTCGCTGGGAGATTTCAGGGTTTCAAGGGCTCCAACAAACAGCCAAAAAATTGGATTTGCTCAATGCCAGAGAATATGCGGTACTGAAAAATGAAATGTTCGCCGCCGGTGGTGAAGACATGCCATTCAAAAACACCTCATTGGGTGAAGGCACCAATTGGCAAGATTCTATTTTCAAACTCGCACCCGTGTATCAATACAACGTATCAGTGAGTGGGGGAAACGACAAAACCACCTACTCTTTGGGGGGTAGCGTTTACGATCAACAAGGTATCGTAGGGCTTCAAAAGGCGAATTTTAACCGATTGAATGGTAGAGCGAATTTCGATACTCGCTTGTCAGACAAATGGAAATACAGCAGTGTGTTTTTGTACACCAACGAAAAGCGTTCTGCATTGCCTGAAAACGGCATCGGCAGTGTGTTGTACAATACCATCAATGCATTTCCCACCGATCCTATCAAGGGGTCGAACGGAAAATACACCTACTTGGAAGAAGTGGCTGATATCATCAACCCCTTTGCCCAAATGGAAAATACCCACAACTGGGCTTGGGTTAACAAATTTGTGGGTAAGCAGGAGTTGACGGCGGAAATAAACGACAACTTAACTTTCACCAATCGCTTCAACTACAATTATGCGTTGGTCGATAATAAAGCATTTTCTCCTTTGGTTTGGTTTGGACCTGGTAAGGCGCAAAATACCGCGCTGAATGCCAATTTGGATCCCACCATGGTGGAAATTGCTCCAGATGTAAAAATAGAACGTGGTGCTTCGGTATCGGAAGGTCGTGCTACCTATGGCGACCTAAACTTTGAATCATTTTTGAACCACCAGAAAGAATTTGCTGGTGGCAATAAATTGAAAACCACCGCGGGTATTTCAGTGTTCCAACGCCGCGGTAATTACTTGGGCGGAACGGCTTACAACATCCCCAATAACTCATTGGACTTCGCTGATATCTCAGCCAACTTGGCTGCGGGGGGATACTTGAACAACGTGTATTCTTGGGAATTCAAAGAGCGATTGCTATCGGCATTCGTGCGCAGCGAATACAATGTAAAAAATCGCTATTTCTTGTCGGGCATTTTACGTCGCGACGGATCAAGCAAGTTCGGTCCAAACGCCCGTTGGGGATGGTTCCCTACATTGTCAGGGGCTTGGATGATTTCCGATGAAGACTTTTACAACATCCCTTGGATGAGTACTGCGAAACTGCGCATGAGTTACGGGGTGAGCGGAAACGACCAAATTGAGAACTTTGCCTACCGCGGTTTGCTCAACGGTGAGGGTGATTATATATTCAACGATATCATCGTCAAAGGTGTGGCTATTGGAAGGGCGAGTAATCCCGATTTGAAATGGGAATCTACGTCGCAATTCAACGTAGGTGCTGACATGAGCATCGGGCGTCACATCACCACAACCGCGAACTATTTTGTGAAGCGCACCAAGGATTTGTTGTTCCAACCTGAGGTTTCCGGGGTTTTGGGAACCGCTGGTCCGGGTAGCTACCCACCTATCATCAATGCGGGAGACGTATCGAACAGTGGGGTAGAGTTGGATATTCAATACCAAGGTGCCATGAAAAAACGCTGGAATGTGGCCATGGGCTTGAACTTCGCTTACTTGAAAAACGTTGTTTTGAGTACGCCCAAAGGGGTTGATTTTATTCCCGGTGCTGGATTTGGCGTGGGTGGCAGTGTGGCATCGCGCTTCCAAAAAGATTATCCCATTGGTTTCTTCATGGGTTATGAAACCGATGGCGTATTCCAAAGTCAGGCAGAAATCGACAACTCTCCTGTGAAACAAGCGGGTGCCAAACCGGGTGACTTCAAGTTCAAAGACATCAATGGCGACGGCGTGATCAATTTCTCTGACGATAGCGATAAAAAAATGTTGGGATCGCCCTTGCCAAAGTTCACAGCAGGATACAACTTGAGCCTTTCACACAAGGGATGGGATATTTCCATGCAGTTGTATGCGGCGGTTGGACAAAAAATCGTGCGTAACTACGAACGTCAGCAGCCCTATGCTAACCAGTTGTCGTATACGATCAACCGTTGGACAGGTCCAAATAGCACCAACGAACACCCTCGCGCCACAACTTCTTTGACCCGCAATACGGTGTTTTCGGATTACTATGTGGAAGACGGTTCATTCATGCGTTTACGTAACTTGCAAGTGGGCTATACTCTGAAAGGCCAGCGCTTGGAGAAATTAAAAATGACAGGCCTGCGCGTTTATTTGTCGGCCAATAACGTTTACACCCTCACCAAATACATGGGTTACGATCCAGACCTCGGATCTGTAGGTGGTGCTTTGGGTGCAGGTATCGATAATGGTTTCTACCCACAGGCTAGAACCGTAATGTTGGGCTTCTCAATTCGCTTTTAATCATGAAAAAGACAATCATAACAACCCTGTTGGGTGGAATGCTCCTCTTGCCGCAGTTCGGCTGTGAGAAGTTTTTGGACGTAGATCCCGCCTACACACAGGATGCAGATAATTTCTTTAATACCCCTGTTGACTACGAACGTGCACTGACGGGTGCTTACGATTTGATGCAGGGATCTTTTATGTCGGTTTGGATCGGTGAAATCGCCTCAGATAACACCATTGCTGGTGGTGAGAGCGTTACCGACACCAAGGGGCTACACGAGATCGACGACATGAGTCATGTGGCGGTAAACCAAGAGTTGCGCAACGTGTTTCGTTGGAATTACGCCGGTATTACCCGTGTGAATTTCATCATGGAAAACAAAAACAAGATCGATTTCCAGGGCAAAGACAAGATTTTGGCCCAAGCGTCTTTCTTGCGTGCTTTCTATTATTTTGAATTGGTAAAATTCTTCGGCGATGTGCCATTGGTGGTAGATAAGCGTTTGGGAGCCGATCAGGTGACAACCTTAGATCGCACCCCCAAAGCGGAAGTGTATAAGCAAATTGAGTCCGACTTGACGTATGCTATCTCTAAACTCGACTGGACAGCCGCAGAAAAAGGCCGAATTACCAAAGGGGCCTCAACAGCCTTGTTGGGTAAAGTGTATTTGTACCAAGACAAATTTGACGAGGCGGCAACTACCTTCCAGACGCTCATCGACCAAAATTTGTACACCTTGATCCCCAACTACAATCAACTGTTTACGGTGGCCAACGAAGGTCATAAAGAGACTGTTTTTGATGTAGAGTACACCGGCGCAGAGGGTGGGAGTTACGGTTGCTTGATTTGCTTAGAGGGTAATGCGGGTCCGGGTTTCCAAGGAATCCGTCAATACAATGGTCCTGTTTACGGCGATGGCAACAGCTACAACTTGCCTACAAAGAACTTGTACGATGCTTTTGCTAGCGGTGACTTGCGCAGGGATGCAACCATTTTGGACATCGATGCATTCATCGCCAAGCAAGCCAAACCGGCGGATATTAAATATGCCAAGGGTGCGGGAGGTCATACGGGCTACTACAACAATAAGTACATCAAACGTCAGACAGAAATTGGTCTACCCGATAACGACTTGACCAGTCCGGTGAATTACAAAGTGATTCGCTATGCCGATGTGTTGTTGATGGCGGCTGAGGCTTATGCGAGAAAGGCATCGCCCGATGAAAACAAGGCCAAGACTTACTTGAATTTGGTGAGAAAACGGGTGAATTTGTCGGATGTTACATCGTCTGGACAAACGTTGGTGTCGGACATTTGGAACGAGCGCAGATTGGAATTGGCCTGTGAAGGACATCGTTTCTTTGACTTGGTGCGCACCAAACAAGCGGCATCATCTATTACCGGATTTGTGGCGGGTAAACACGAATTGTTTCCAATTCCCCAGGTGGAAATTGACTTAGCCGGTGGAAATTGGAAACAAAATCCCAACTATTAATCGTAACTTGAAACTATAAAAATATGAAAACCATAAAATTGTTATTTCTCGGTGTAATGGGTGCTTTTGCGCTTTCAGGATGTGAGGACGAGCCTTCTTTGGGACCGGCACCAACCACGGCCGATGCCGAATTTACTTACACGCCAACGGCTGCTAACCCCAACGTGATTGAATTCGATGCCAAAAACAAGAATTTGATCGCCAAGTGGGATTTCGGAAACGGCACCAAAGCAGAAGGTCCAACCGTTCAGGGAACATTCCCATTGAAAGGTACCTATGTGGTTACGTTGACGGTGTTTAATTCGGGAGGAAGTGCATCAACTTCACAGACCATCACCATCGCACAAGACGATGCCACTTTGTTGAACAATCCTTTGTACACCATTTTAACCGGTGGAAGTGCCGGCAAGGGTTACAAGACTTGGGTGATCGATTCAACCCGCGACGGTCACTTTGGTGTAGGTCCAAACCCCGTGGGTGCTGCCGGTAACTACCCAGAGTGGTGGGCGGCGAAGAAGAATGACAAATCCAATACAGGGTTGTACAACGACCAGTTTGTGTTCAGACTGAAAGGGTTTGGCTTTGACCAAATGACCAAAGGCGATGTTTATGTGAACAATGCCCAAGCGGCAAACTTCCCCGGTGCAACTTTGAACGTAAAAACGGACTACACAGCCCCTTACGCGGATCAGACCAATCAAAACTGGACAATGACCTTTGGTGCGGACACTACCTTGACGGTATCTGGTAAGTCTTTCATTGGTTACTACACCGGTGTAAACACGTACAAAGTAGTTCGCATGTCGGAGAATGAATTGTTCTTGAGATACGTAGATGCTGCCAACAGCCAATTGGCTTGGTACATCCGTTTGGTACCTGATACCTACCCTGTGGACAATGGTACAGACCCTACTTACACTTTGCCGGTTGATTTTGAGAACGTAGAGCCCAAATTGACCACGTTTGGTGGGAGTACCTCGGCGGTGATTAGCAACCCAAAATCGAGCGGAATCAATACCAGTGCCAAAGTTTTAGAAACCGTTCATGGCAACGAAACATGGGCTGGATTCTTTATCAACTTGACAAATAAATTGAATTTCAGCAGCAGCAAAACCATTGCGGTCAAAGTGTATGCGCCAACAACGGGTGTGTTGAGAATGAAGTTGGAGAACGGCGACAACACAGCAGAATTCGTTGAGAAGGATGTTGATGTGACCGTGGCCAACCAATGGGTAGAGGTGAGCATTGATTTCAGCGATGCTGCAGCAGGCAAATACAATCGATTGGTATTGTTCCCCGGTTGGAGCGTTGCCAATGCGGGTACTTTTTACATAGATGATATCAAGCAAAAGTAACATGCGCCAAAGAATCAAGATGGCCATGTTAGGATTGATTTCTTTGGGATTGACCTTCGGATTCATGGGTTGTGAAGACAAGCCTGTGGATCCGGTGGTTTTGCCTGAGAACTTTACTTGGAAGGTAGATTACTCTGCCACCACCAAAGGCAAGGTGACGTTTACCATGAACGCAACCAATGCCAACTATTTTTCGGCCATTTTTAAAGATAAGTTAGGCGATGTAACGGTGGAATCACCCAACGGGGTGGTATCCCATACATTCGCTGCGGAAGGAACCTATGAAGTGGTGTTGAAAGCGCATGCGAGTGCGGCAAACTATGTGAAAGCCTTGGATACCGTTGAAATTAGGGGAGTGACTTTGGCCGATGGGTATTCTACACCGAATGCTTACGCCGGATATAATTTGGCTTGGGCCGATGAATTTTCTGGCGATGCCTTGGACTTGAGCAGCTGGGGTTTTGATGTAGGCAATGGCTCAAGTGGATGGGGTAACAATGAATCTCAGTACTATACCTCGGGTACCGCAAACTGTGTGGTATCGAACGGAAAACTGACCATCACTGCCAAAAAAGAATCGCAGGGGGGCTACAATTACACGTCGGCAAGAATCTTGACCAAAGGGAAACGCGAGTTTCAGTATGGAAGAATCGATATCCGGGCGCGTTTGCCCAAAGGACAGGGCATTTGGCCTGCATTGTGGATGTTGGGTTCAAATTTTGGCAGTGTGGGATGGCCAAAGTGTGGCGAGTTGGATATTATGGAATTGGTTGGACACCAGCCCAATAGAGTTCATGGAACGGCGCATTTCGGAAATCAAGCACCGTCTACACAGAGAACTGCATCGTATGGGATATCCTCGGGCACATTTTCGGATGCATACCACGTGTTTACATTGAAGTGGGAGAATAATTTGGTAGAATGGTATGTGGATGACATCAAATATCACTCATTGACACCAGGCAATACAGGAGGTATTTACCCATTCAATCAGAAGTTTTTCTTCATCTTCAACGTGGCTGTTGGTGGAATTTGGCCGGGTTATCCGGATGCCACTACGGTATTCCCGCAGCAGATGGATGTAGATTACGTGAGGGTGTTTCAAAAAATTTAAAATCGATCAGAATCATACAGGAAAGGGCCCGCGCAGCGGGCCCTTTTTTTATTGACATGATTTGGGTTAGGTGGTGAATCTACTTACTGCTAATTTAAATGATTATTCTATCATGTGATTGACATGGCGCGGTTATTTGGCGAGTTTCACTGTAACTGCCTGGTCTTTCATCATGAAAGTGAAATCACCGGGCTCAGTAACGCGTTGTAAGTTTTTGTTGATGAAACTGAGGTCTTCCCGGGAGATGTAAAACGTGATGGTCTCGGACTCCCCAGGTTTTAGCAACAGGGTTTTATGGTAGGCGCACAACTTTTTTGCCGATGGGGTGATGCTTGCAAATTCATCGCGGTAGTATAATTGACACACTTCTTTGCCGGCCACTTTGCCAGTGTTGGTAACCGTCGTAGTTACTTGAAATCCAAGGTCGCCCAGTGCAGATACCAACAGGTTTGTATAGCCAAATTGGGTGTAGCTCAGGCCTGATCCGAAATCGAACAGCGGCTGATAGGCATTGGTGCTGAAAAGCTTGTCGTTTTTTTCTGTGGATTTGTGGTCGTAGTGCACCACATCCCCCGCGAAGCGGGGATAGGTGTAAGGCAGTTTGCCCGAGGGGTTGGTTTCGCCATACATGATTTTGGCGATGGCGGTTCCCCCTTCGTTGCCGGGGAGGTAGACTTGTAAAACCGCTGCAGATTTGTTGGCGTATTCGGTGATAATGCGTGGACGTCCTGTCGCCAATACCAATACCACAGGCACCTGATTCTCCACGAAAAAATCGAAGAGTTGTTTATCGCCCGCGCTGATTTCGGCGGCCAAATCATCAATATTGCCTGGGATTTCTGTTCCGGGTGTTTCTCCGATGCATAAAATGGCTACGGCATTCGGGGTTAGTGATTTTTTGAGTAATTTTAATTGTTTTGCACTACGGGTTTTGCCAGAAAGTGCTTGGGCAAAGTATTGCAATCCTTTAGAGGACTTCGGTTCGATTGCACCCACTGCGCGATGCTTCACCAATGCCTCCCAAATGGTTGGATAAAGTAGATTGTGGCGATACTGACTGTCGTTCCCCTGCCAAGTGTTCGTCCATGCGCCATTTAATAAATTGAGGTCATCGGCAGCGCTGCCAAACACGAATATGGGTTGGTTACCAAGAGGAAGGAGGGGTGTGCCATTGGAGGTTGGGTTGTTTTTGAGCAAGGTGATACTTTCCTCGGCAGCGGTTAATGCCACAGCGCGATGCTCTAAGCTCCCCAAAGAAAAATTGCTGTAATCGTAAACCGGGTATACGGTAGGACGGGCTGCGTCAAAGATGCCCAATTTATGTTTTACATACAGGATGCGGTGTACGGCTTCGTTGATGCGATCCATGGAAACTTCCCCTGATTTTATGAGGTCGATCAAGTGTTCGTTGAACTGAAAATCATTGGGTGTCATCGACATGTCGATCCCTGCATTGATGGCCAATTTTACGGCCTCGCGCAGCGAGGCCGCCACTTTGTGTGTGGTGTGTAGTTTGTAAATGTCCTCCCAGTCAGTAACCGCCAGGCCCTTGAATCCCAATTCTTCACGCAACAACTTGGTTAAAATATCGTGGTTTACATGCACCGGAGTGCCGTTCAATTCCCCAGAATTGATCATCACCGTTAACGCACCTTCTGCAATGGCCGTTTGGAAAGTGGGTAAATAATATTCCCGCAACTCGCGCTCGGGAATCCATGCTGGTGTGCGGTCTTTGCCGCTCAATGGGTAACTGTACCCTAAAAAGTGCTTCATGCAAGCGGCTACATGTCGGCCATCAATGACGTCGACATCGCCCCTGCCTTGGTATCCGCGAATGCTAGCCCTGGCCATGCTTTTTGCTAAAAAAACATCCTCGCCATAGGTTTCGAAAAAGCGCGACCACAGAGGCTGTCGGCCCAAATCCAATACCGGCGAGAAGTTCCAGGGAATACCCGAAATCCTGCATTCCAAAGCGGTAATCTCCGCTGCTTTCAAAATTAAATCAGGGTTCCAAGTGGCGGCTTGACCAATTTGCTGTGGAAATATCGTGCCACCCACAGTGTAATTTACCCCATGAATCGCATCGATCCCAAATAAAATGGGAATTTGTGTGCTCGACCAAGTCTCTTCAGCCGAGGCAATGCCGCGGTGAATTGTTCTCCAACGATCCAATGCGATTGTGCCCGAACCGCAGCCAACATTCAAAACCGACCCAATGTGGTACTTTTCGATGGCTTCACGCAACTTAGTTTGGTCCAAGGTCTGGGGCTGCTGCAGTCCGCAAGGACTTCCAACCGCAATCACACCCAAATCAATTTGTGTCATTTGACCTACTTTCTGCTCGAGACTCAGTCTGCCAACCACTTCATCAATGGCCATGTCTAAGGTTCGTTCAGCCGGGACCGAAAATTGGGGGCTGCTGTTGACCGCTTTTTGTGTCTGGGCGATGCCAGCGCGAGGAATACTCAAAGAAAAAACAGCCATCAAGCATGGTAGCATGGGAAAGTGGCGATGAATCGTCAAATGTATCATGAAAAAGTTCTTGTTAAGGGGTGGGGTATCGCATCGAAAAAGATACGGTTGGTTTAAAGGTCGAACGCAAACCCTGTGTTGATGAGGTTGCTGTAACGTTTGGCGTTGTACTTATACAATTTTGCAGGACGGTGGGTTACGCTGGTTTGTTTTAAACCCGTATCGGTGATAAAATCCATCGATAGGATTTTCTTTCGAAAATTCCTGACATCGAATTCGGTCTCCAAGATTGATTCGTACAAATTTTGCAATTCTGTGAGGGTAAAATGCTTGGGCAACAATTCAAATCCGATGGGTTGGCGACGGATTTTGCTTTTCAGCTGCTCTTTTGCATAAGCCAAGATATCGTTGTGGTCAAACGGCAATTCTGGAATTTCACCTATGGGAAACCATGCCGCTTCTTCTGCCCATGAAGAAGGATGCAAGTGGTAGTCTTCAATTTTGATGAGGGCGAAATAGGCCACGGTGAATACGCGACCGTATGGGTGTCGGTCTACCTTGCCAAAAGTGTGGATCTGCTCCATGTAGATCTCCTCTAAGCCCGTTAGGTCTTGCAAGACTTTCTCCGCTGAATCAATCAAATTGGTGTCGAGACTGATCAAATCCCCGGGCAAAGCCCAGCAGTTTCGATACGGATCCGCCCCGCGATAAATCAGCAATACTTTGAGGCCGGTATGGTCAAACCCGAAAACTACGTTGTCTACCGAAACCGCTGCTTTAAAATAAGATTCAAATTTTTCGTCCATCCGTATTCCTTTTCTTCCAATGAAGGCGAATATATTGTAAAAAGTACAATAATTAAAAGCCTACGGAAAAAAATATTCGGGATGCCGAATTATTCTTATTCAACGTTCAACCATTTGCCCGATTTTTCCACGGATCCTGAAGTTGACTGCGCTTTGATTTTGTAGGTGTAAATGCCTTGGGCGATGCCTGTGGAAGGAACCCCCTCGTTGCTTTGGCTGCGGTAGATGCATTTTCCTTGTACATCGAACACTTCCAACTCCACAAGTTGCCAAGTGTTGGATACCAGGACCAAGCGCGAGGTGATTTTGGCTTCGCGATCGAACTGTGTGAGGCCCGAAACGTCCCAAACCGAAACTGTACGGGTGAATTCACCGTAGCAGCCATTGTTGTGGAAACTCCGTGCAGATACCTTGTAATTGGCTACTTTGTTATCGAACGACCAAGAAATGGGGTCTAGCTGCGAGGTGTCTGCTGCGTTTCCTGTGCCAAAATACCACCATACTTTTGGTGAGTTGGTATTGGCCGTGAACGTAAACGATGTGCGCGGGAGTCTCACCACTGTGTCGGGACTGACGCTGTAACTGATGGGCAGGGTATCTTGGATGCGCAGGTTGATGTTTCCATCGGCATAGCAATATTTGGGAGATTCTATCCGAATTGTGGCTTTACCCACCGCTACACGGGGCGTGAAAACACTGCTGTTTTGGTCTAAGATTTTTTGCACCGCAGCACTGGGATTGGTGTTGCCATTGAATGCGATGAGCTTTACACTGTAAATGGTGTCGCTGAGTTCTCCCGATGAAATTTTCAATTGATCGCGAAGTCGCATTGCAACATCGTTCGGACAAAATAGGGTGTCGCCGGTGTACTTGAATTTCGTTTGGGCTTTGGAAATGATGGTGGTGGTGTCACAAGCCCTGCATCCTAGGTTTGAATCTACCGCACAGGCCTGCAATTTGTAATTGCCTACGGCAATGGAGTCGAAATGGGTCACCAAATAAGTCGCGGTCCTGCCACCTACGGTGGCAGTCATCAACTGGGCGATGGATTTTGACGGCATGCCAATGATTTTCCACTCGTATGGCAACGCATTTTTTGCGGGCTTGTCAACGGCGTCTTCCGGGTAAAAGGCAGAATCCCCAGAGCAGACGGTTTTGGTGGTAGCCAAATCGAATTGCGGACGGTAAATAACATCAATGGTGTTGGTATCATAACTTACACAACCCATCGTATCGTAGGCAGCCACTAGGGTGAGTACGATCTTGTCAACCCCTTTGATGGCCGCAGGTGAACGCAGTTTGTAGTAGTTTGGGCCAATGCTATCGAGGTATTTGCCATTCAGACAGCGTATGTTGGTTTTAGGTCCGCCATCCAACATGTCTTTGCTCATGGGATCGATCAATTTCAACGGAGGATCTGAGGCGCAAACCGGCGCCAACGGTGAGCGTTTCCATTGAACGGGGTCGGTGTAAAGCTGGGTGATATTCAATTGTTGTGCTTCCGTACAGCCTTGGGCATCAGTAATGAACAGCAAAATGGCTGTGTCTTTGTTGGTTTTTACGGTGATGTTTTTGCCGCTTCCAACCAAAGCCAGGGTGGAAGTTGGGATGTCGCGGGGAGTTTGGTTCTTTTTGGCGATATCGAAGTTCATTCCATACCAGCGGTACTGTAACGTGCCTTTGCGGGCAGTGACATTTTGTGGCTCTAAGTACAAGGAACCATTGGGACAATTGAGTGTATCGGCAAAGGGTTTTTGCGATCCCAATTGGAAATTGATGACGGTATCTAGGATGCTGATGGTGGTATCCCAAGACCTTAAACAGCCCCCTTCGTTGGAGAACAAGGCCAAAATTTTGTATTTGCCTGTTCCGTTGAGTCGCAAACTGTCGCTCACGCGATTGGATGTTCCCACCGAGCTACCGGCGGCATCCAATACTTGCCAGCTGACCTTTGGAGCGCTTCCACCGGAGAAGTTTTTCACGTTGAGGCTGAGTTTGTTGCAGCCTTTGTAGGCGATTTGTGGGGTGCCAGAAGTTTGAGGATAAACCTTGACGATGAGGTTGTAGGTGGTTGACAGGGGTTCGCTGCAATGCAGGTCCACCACTTTGATGGGGAATACATAACCCTCGGCGAAGGTATCGGCCAGTGTGGGGGTCCAATTGAATTCCAAACTGCGCTTATTTTTGGCGGAGCTGTATACTTTGATCGAAGCTCCGCGGAAGGTGGGCGGCACAATGACTTGAAGGCTGTCAGTACCCGATTGAAAGGGTGCTACAACGTCGTCGAAATCCACAAATTTTTGCTTTAATGTGGTGCCCACACACACCTTGATGACACTTTTTTGGTTGAGAAGGGCCTTGGGAGATTCATTGTCGCCTTTTGTATCAACCACCACGGCGGCCATTTCCCGCTGATGTTCTGCGATGAGGGTGTATTTTCCTTTTTTGTTGATGCGATATTCTTTCACTTTCACGGTAGCCATGCCGACTTCGCCATCTACGCTGGGCGTGAAAATAAAAACTCCGTCAGAAGTGTCGAAATAGGTGCCGCGAACTGGGTTGGTTTTGGTGTTGGCACTGCACAGGGTGGTTCCCGCACAGGTGGGTGTAAAGGGATGACTTAAGTCTTTGGTGGGCGTGTTGACGCAGGTTTTGCCTTTGTAGGGCAGATCCAAATTCGAGGGTGAGAGTTCGTAGCGAAGGACGTCTCTTTCGGCGGTATCGGAAAGACCTTGGTTGAAGATGGTGGTGCGATCGAGTTGTACTATTCTCAGTGGATCAAACATCCTCGCTGGGGGTGTATTGGTCGTTTTCGCGCAATTCGCGAGATTTTCTAAATACAGGGTTGTTGCAGAATAGGCATCATAATTACCACATGGAAGCGTGGATGGAAAAAAATAGCCGTAAACAGCGAAAGTGATGTTTTTGCAGGTGCTGCCAGAGAGAATGTTTTTGAAAATGGAGCTGTCAAGATCCGCGGTGCACTTATAAATATGTTCTTTAAATAGATAGCTTTTGTTACAGTCTACCGCCGTGGAGCATTTGGGTCCAATCGCTGCACTAGACACCAACGAGGCGGTTAAAGAAACCGTTCCACAAGCCGCGCTTTTGCCACCATAGGCGACCACAAAAACGGAAGACGGTGCTGAAATTGCTGCACCACACATTCTGTAGGCGCGATAGCTGATTTCATATTTGTTCTTCGTGATGTGCGTGGCCCAAACTTCACTCCCGAATGTATAATGTGACGCATTTAAAGGTGATGCCAACAACCCGAAGAAAATCAAGGAAATGTATAGGGAAAAAGTTTTAAGCGAGTAGCGTTGTTGCATGGGATGAAATTGAATCATATTGACACTGAATTGTCGTGTTATGTTGTTTTGAAAACAACCGGGAATATACAATATTTTGAATGGTTTCTGGATGTGTTTTGTGAAAATGACACTACTGTCGTCAATGGTTGCACTCTTTGAATTTTGTATCTTTGTAAAAATTTAACATTCTACGATTATGCCATACCCAGAAATGCTTGTAGCACCCATGCGTGCAGAATTGACAAACGGCGGTTTTACCGAATTGAAAACAGCAGAAGATGTTGTTGTTTTCATGGAAGGCAATGAGGATACCACCCTGGTCATGGTGAATTCTGTTTGCGGTTGTGCTGCAGGTTCTGCCCGCCCAGGTGTATTGAAGTCGCTGTCTGGCGATAAAAAGCCATCGAAAATGGTGACGGTTTTTGCAGGACAAGATTTGGATGCCGTAGCGAAAATTCGCGAATACATGGCGCCTTATCCTCCGTCATCACCCGCTGTAGCCTTGTTCAAAGGTGGTGAGGTGGTACATATGGTGGAGCGACACATGATCGAAGGTCGTACCGCAGATATGGTGGCCGACAACCTTCAGGGCGCCTACGCAACCCACTGCTAGTCTATGACTTCGGCTTTGACTGCCAATCAATTATTGCCCATGTTGGATGCGGTTGAGGCATTGTGCGCCGAAGTGGGTGCGTTCCAAATGCAGCATTGGCAATCGGTAAAGTCTCTGGATATTGTCGACAAAGGACTCAACCAGCTGGTGAGTTTTGTGGACAAAGAATCCGAACAGCGACTGATGGATGGACTGGCGCAAATTCTGCCAGGGTCTAGTTTTATTGGGGAGGAGTTTCATCCCGATTCTTCTTTGGGTGAAAATCCCACGTGGATCATTGATCCTTTGGATGGGACCACAAATTTTCTGCATGGATTGCCAGTTTTTGCGGTGAGTGTGGCTTTGTGGGATTCGGGTGATACCCAATTGGGGGTGGTTCATGCTCCGGCTTTGGGTGAAACTTTTACGGCTTACCGCGGTGGGGGTGCATTTTTGAATGGGAAGTCGCTGCGTTTGGAGGGTCATGTAGCCTTAGCCGACTCCCTCATTGCCACCGGATTTCCGTACTACGATTTTGCCAAAATGGGGCCTTATTTGTTGTTGCTGTCCGATTTGATGCGAAGCACCCACGGATTGCGCAGGATGGGCTCGGCGGCCATTGACTTGGCCTATACTGCTGCTGGTCGGTTTGAAGCGTTCTACGAAATGGGATTGGCCCCTTGGGATGTGGCCGCCGGAGCCCTGCTGGTGGAGGAGGCGGGAGGCTTTGTTTCCAATTTTTCAGGGGGGTCTCAGGTTCTTTTTCAGCGAGAGATCATTGCATCGCACCCGGCCCTGGCGAAAGAATTCTTACAACGAGTGACAGATAAATTGGGCTAAGCCAAATTCGGAGTTGTACAACCCATAAATCGGGCCTAATTTGCGACCACGGCTTTGGAATTGGTTTTGTCAATAGGGAAAGGAGTGTGGTACGGTTTTTTAATCGGCCTGCTCAGTTTTGGTCCTTCCTTTTTTACATTGATACACACAGGCATTCATGGCGGCAAGAGGCAAGGCATGCAAGTGGCTTTGGGAATTTTCTTGAGTGAAATGTTTGTGGCTTTGCTGTGTTTTTTTGGCTTGAGTCGTTATTTCACCAAACCTACCTTCCAGCTCATTTTTACAGGGCTTGCTGCCGCTACCATTTTATACTTGGGTTTGCAATCGGCATTCATCAAGCACCATAAATTGCCCGAAATCAAAGTGAGTGCATCGGCTTCGGTGTACCGCGGTTTTTTCATGAACATCATCAACCCATTTGTGATGTTGTTGTGGGTGAGTGTGATAGCCACGTTGAGTGTGGGAGGTGAAGCCCATACCGAAGCAGGTCGCACCTTTATTTTGGTAGAATTGATTACAATTTTGTGCACTTTGTTGGCTTTGGATTTGGGTAAGGTGTATCTCAGTGATTACATCGGAAAGAAACTCAGCGAGCGTGTATATCAGCTGGTGAACCGTTATTTTGGCGCTATTTTATCGGCCATCGGTTTGTATTTCGCCTATCATTTTGTAGTCTTGCTGCACGCTTGGTATGTTGCTCCTGTCGGTCATTAACATCAATTGGCTCCTAAACGGGGTGTTGGCACTGATCATGTTTGGATTGGGTCTTTCGCTGAAAAAGGAAGATTTCCAAGCCCTTTTTGATCAGCCTAAGTCTTTGACTATAGGGTTGTTCGCCCAAATGGTGTTGCTGCCGATGTTGGCTGCCGCGATGGTGTATTCTTCGTCTTTATCTCCAGAGTGGAAAGTGGGCATCATGATTTTGAGTGTTTGTCCGGGCGGAATCACTTCCAACCTTATCAGTTATTTTGTGAAGGGCAATGTGGCCCTGGCCGTGTCGCTCACTGTGTCCAATGCGCTGTTGTCGCTCTTGTCGATTCCTTTGATGGTGAATTTGTTCTTATCGCATTTCATGAATCAAGGCGATCAGTCGGTATCGCTGCCGTTTTGGAATACCCTGTTAGAAATCTTTGCGGTGACAATCATTCCCGCTTGGTTGGGTATGGCAGCGCGATTGCGGTTAGGCAAAAACGTGGTGGGCGTAAGCAAATGGTTGAATGTGGTATTGCCCTTGCTGTTGCTCATGGTTTTTGGTTTTAAATTCATTGCAGGCCTAGATCAAGGCGGTACAGCTATGTCGGGCAGTGACATCCTCACCCTTACCCCTTACGTGATTGCTCTTAATGTGCTTTCTATGTTGCTGGGGTTTGCGGTGGGAATTCCCTTTGCATTGAGCTATAGAAATCGCATCACCATTGCCATTGAGGTGGGACTTCACAATACGGCCTTGGCATTGCTAATAGCGGGCGATAAACTACAAAATCCCTTGATGGAAAAGCCCGCATTGGTATACGCGTTGTACAGTGTGGTTGTGACCTTTACCGTGGGCTATCTATTGGTGTTGTTCCGCGAAAAAGTGCTGAAAAAAAGCCTCGACCTCGGCCAGAATGCTTGATGGCACCAATTCATGAATGGATTCATGGTTGGCTAGTTTGTCGCGAATTTCAGTGGCTGAAATATGCAACAGGGGGGCATCGTACCATGTTGCCCCAAATGGCATTGGGTCTTGGGGTTTGTTGTAACCGGGGCGGGCATAGACGAAAAGCGGACAAATTTCGGCCAGTTCTTTGGCGTGGTTCCATTTGTGAAAATGCAAGAGATTATCGGCACCCATAATCAATGAAAACTGGTGTTCTGGATGCAGCGACTGAAGGTGTTTCACTGTTCGATGGGTGTAGCTGGGTAATCCCAAGCCAAATTCTACATCGCAACAATGAAAGTATGGCTCACCTTGTAGCGCTGTGTTGACCCATGACAACCGGAGTTCTGCCGGAACCAAAGTTTCTTCCGATTTGTGGGGGTTGAGGGGCGAGGGTACAAACCAAATCGCATCAAAGACTTCAATATCTCGGAAATAGCGAGCCACTTGCAGATGTCCCGTGTGCAAGGGGTTGAACGATCCAAAATATAAGCCAACGCGCATGGTTACTTAACGATATTGGGGTGGGTTTGTTTAAGGATTGGTTAAGAAATCACTGACCAATTTTTCGCATGTGGCGAAAGTTTCTTCCAATTTATCGTTGACAACAACCGTATCGTACTGGTTTTCAAAGCTCAATTCGTAATTGGCTTTGGCGATGCGCTCTTGCAGTTGATGTTCAACTTCTGTGCTGCGTTTGGTGAGGCGTTCCATCAATATATCTATGCTGGGTGGACGTAAGAATACCGCCAGTGCTTGGTTGCCAAACTGTCGTTTCAAGTTCAAGCCCCCCTTTACATCAACGTCGAATACTACCGCTTTGCTTTCTGACCATATCTTGCGGACTTCACTCATGAGGGTACCATAAAGGATGCCGGCATAGACTTCTTCATGTTCTAAGAATTCACCGGCTTTGATTTTTTTACGAAAATCATCGAGTTCAAGAAAATGGTATTCTCGCCCGTCGAGTTCTCCTGGGCGGGGACTGCGGGTGGTGGCGCTCACGGAAAAGGCCAATTTGGATTTCATGACACTCAGTAAGTGTTTAACCACAGTGGTTTTGCCCGATCCGGAGGGTGCAGAAAAGATGATGAGTTTTTCCAATGTCTTACGAGAGGATTTTCAAAATGTAAAGGTCGGCAATTTGGAACGTAATCACCAAATGGCAGTGTGCCCTCCGAGGAAGATTGGCGAAAATTGCCAAGAAGCTGGAAAGCACAGGAATAAAAAAAAGTATTTTTTTTTGGGGGTGGGAATCATTTTTGTATTTTGCCTCAATGTGGCAAAACTTTTTTGATCGTTAGTGAACGAAAAGAGGTGTTTTGTCGTCTATATTTACAAAAAAGTACAAAAAAGCTGTGAAAATTTTTAGCCAATGTAAAAATACATTAGTATCTATTATGGTATTTTTAAGTATCGTGGGTTTGAATGGACAAATTTGTTATCCATTCATTAAGCGACAATACTTTACGCTCACAGAAAAGGTTGTGGGTACCCGACAGTTTAGCTCTTGGAATACCATGGCCGTGTCGAATCGCTCCAAAGGTTTTTGGGTGGCTGGATACGGAACGGTGAACGGGGCGAATCACGGCGATGGATGGCTCATGAAGTACGATGACACCGGGAAATTTGTGGGTGCCATACGCTACGGTGTGAAAGGGACTGGTTCAAATGAGATCATCAACGACGTAGCTACCACTCCATCGGGAGGGGCGGTTGCGGTAGGTTCAAGTGTTGTGGGTTCGGTAAATGCCGCGCTTGCCACGGTGAGTTATTTTACCCCAGGCGGGCAATTGAAATGGACGAGAGAAACCCCGAGTTCGAATAGAAACGGTCAGGGCGATGTATTTAACCATGTGTTGGTTTACGATGCCAATACCATCGTGGTGGTGGGGACAGGTGCTCAGTTAACTGGAAAGCGCAATTTGATTGCAGCCCAATTGGATAGCAACGGTGTTACCAAATGGACATTAAACCTAGACATGGGCAACAACGAGCACCATGGTTGGGGCGTAGCAAGGGTAGGCGGTGAGTGGGTAATTACAGGTTGGTGCAGATCCACGCAAACATATCCATTTGCAGCGTATGTGAAAACCGACGGAACCCTGCGCAGTCTTTGGAAAGGAACGAGCAATGGTATTAATCAATTTGGCCATGTGTTGGTAGCTCCAGGTGGTACGATTTATACCGTGGGAACTTCTGGTGCGAATTTGACGGCACAAATCTTAGTCTGCGCCTTTACGGCAGATGGAACCCGGAAATGGACACGCAGCATTGGTGCGAATAATGTGAATGAGACGGGGCAGCATCTGATCCTCGAGGGCGGGTCGTTGTGGGTGAGTTCAACTTATCAAACTTTTGCCAATAACCGGGAATTGTTGGTCCAAATCGATACGGCAACGGGCGCAACCACACAAACGCAGAAGATTTTATCGAACGGAAACACAAACTTCGCATTGGCGGGTTTCATGCGGTCCTTTGTGCCTATGCCCAAAGGAGGTATGGTGGCCATTGGCGTAGATAATTCAGCGGGTGTACACAACAATTTCATGATCAACAGTCCGTGTAACACCAACTGTGGAACGTCTACATCTACGGTGAACAATACGGCATTAACTTGGACATGGGCTGCATCCACAGGATACACAGAGAGTAGTTTCGGTGATCTTGCTATCGTGAATTTTGATACAACTTCATTGTATATCAACCAAGCGGTGAACTGCACACAGGTCTGTCCGATGCCCATTAAGGTGGTGACCTCGCCATTGGTTATGTGTCCATCCACCACCAGTGTATCCACCGATGCAACGCAAGCATTGGCGGAGAGTTATTCTTGGTCGGATGGAAATACATCCCCTTCCAGAACATTCACTGTTGAGGGTACTTATATAGTGAACAGCACCAATGCCTGTGGAACGCGCAAAGACACGGTAATCGTGGGTAAGGCCTCGGCTCCGGTAAAGCCCAATTTGAAAGATACTCTGTTTTGTAAGAGTCCTTTTAACTATACCATTGATGTGGCGCAGCCATTTTGTAAATACGTTTGGGACAATGGAAGTACGCTATCGACGCGGACTTTTACCAAGCCAGGAGTTTATTGGTTGGATACGAGAAATGCCTGCGGAAGTCGTGTGGATAGCGTGCGGTTTAAATTGTTACTGCCGCCTGTGGCACCTAAAATTAAGGATACAGGGGTTTGTGTTGGCAAGAACATCGTGGTGGATTTTCCCAAAGTGCCCGCCAGTTTGTATACATGGTTGGATGGTGATACAATGGTGCCAAAAACGTTCAATTCTTCTATGACGGCGACTCTTACTGTAACCAATTTGTGCGGGGTGGCGTATGATACCTTTAACATCAAAATCAAATTGCCTCCCACCAAAAGTCGGGTGAAGGATACCACATTTTGCAGTAGTATATTCGCATGGAATTTGGATATGACGCATCCGGATGTGAAGGGTTACCAATGGGATGATTTGACGGGTTCTCCGCAGCGGGTGATCATGGGTACAGGGAAATTTTGGTTGACAATGACCAACGATTGTGGGGTTAGAACCGATACCTTTTACATTTACAAGGATACGATTCCCGAAAAGCGTTTGGTTGCAGAGGAATGGTTCTGTGGCGGTGTGAGTTATACATTGAAAGGGGCACAATTTTCGGGATACAGCAAATATTTGTGGAATACGGGCGCCAAAACAGGCAATTTGAATGTGTCTCAATCTGGAAATTACAGTTTGCATACGTACAATGCTTGTGGCGAGCGCCGAGATACAGTAAAAGTCAATGCCATTCGCTGCGATTGCAAGATGTGGATGCCCACAGCGTTTAGTCCATTCTCATCCCAAGGCATAAATGATGAGGTAAAGCCCATGTTTGTGGATGACTGGGGCAAGCCCTGCGCGGTTAAAAGGGGTACTTGGAGTGTTTACAACCGTTGGGGTGAGTGTGTATTTGATAGACGACCTATCACCGAACCCTGGAATGGATTGTACATGGATGAACCGGTGATGACGGGTATGTATGTGTACATTGTGAACGTGACTTTCGATGAAACGGTTTCAGGATTTAGAAATATGATCCGCCAAGGAACTTTCTTGGTGGTGGATTCAAAACGATAAATAGACAAACAATTAACCATGAAAAAAATAATTACTTATGCAATGTCGTTGGGTCTGGCCTTTTTAGGTTCAGATTTGATGGCACAAACTGTAACAGGACAGGGTTTTGAGGGCACGGCTTTTCCACCTGCTGGTTGGCAAACTGTGGGTGGAGGTGGATTTGGTGCCCCTACTTGGTCGCGCCGTACTACGGCCACCGCAGGTACTATGCCTGCATGTACTCCTTTTGGTGGCGCCGGAATGGCTCGTTTTTCTTCACGCGGCGCAACCGCAGGTGGAACCCAGTCTTTGGGATCGCCAGTGATTGATTTGAGCAAGCGTGGCAGCGCCAACACTTACATCTCTTTATACATGTTCCGTGACACGGTTTACAATACCGATGATTCTGTAACTGTTTGGTTCAACACCATACGCAGTTTAACGGGTGCCAAGCGTTTGGGTGGTATTACGCGTTACGCGAAGAAGACTTACCCAGATTCTGTAGCTCATGGATGGTACAAATATTCATTTGCAATTCCTTCAACGTTCACCGGAACCACCAACTATTTCTTGATTCAGGCCACTGCACGCGGTGGTGCGAATGGCGGTAACATTTTCATCGACAGTGTTACTTGGGATGCTTATCCGACCTTTTGTGAGGGCAAACCCAATGCAGGTACTTTGAGTGCGTCTACCTATTATGTTTGTGGTGCAATAGGTCCATCAACCGTTACCTTGGCAGGAAATACGGCGTCTACAGGCATTTCGTTGAAGTATCAAACTTCTACCGATTCAAACACCTTTACAACCAATACTTGGACAACCAACGTGAATACGGGTAACTTTAGCGCGGCCATTGGTACGTACCGTTATATTCGTGCGATAGTAACTTGTGCAAACAGCGGACAATCAGATACTTCGAATTGTATTCGTATTTGGATCGACAATACAGCAACACCACCAACCATTACGGTTACGCCTGCAAATGCGACGTTGTGTGCGGGTGCAACTACTGGGGTGAAATTGGTAGCAAGTGGAGCGTTGACATATAGTTGGACGCCAACCACCGGATTGAGTTCCAATACGGGTGATACCATTTATGCTTTGCCAACTGCTTCTACAATTTACACGGTAGCCGGTATTGATGACAAGGGTTGCACAGGTCAGCGCAACGTAACGGTGCAGGTGCAAAATGGTCCGAACGTAACATTGACTGCCAGCGACACGATGGTGTGCGAGGGTGATTCTGTTCAATTGACAGCCACCGTAGCGCCAGTAGGCGGTCCTCCACAGACCTATACCTATGCATGGAGTAATGGGTCAACCACGAATACCACTTTTGCAAAGGCGAAAGGAGCTAGTTCTAGTTATCAGGTATCAGTGAAGAACAACGCGGGTTGTGAAACCATCAAAACCAAGACCGTTTACGGGGTGTTGAAGCCAATCAATGCATACAAATACACCAGTTTGGGCGGTCGCAAATTCCAATTTGAATTCACGGGTAGCAACGCGGCGAATGTTTATTGGAATTACAGCGATGGTAATGAGAGCTTCCAACCTAAGCCTACTTACACTTTCAGTGCAGACGGTACTTACAAGGTGATGTTGGTTGCCAACAACCCTCCATGTAAATCAGACACAATGTACTTCGACGTAAAGGTGACCAATGTGGGAACGCGTGCGCAGACCTTAATGAATTTGAGCATGATGCCAAACCCCGCTAGCGAGCAGGTGATGGTTAAGTTCAATGGTGTAGAGGCCAATTTGGAGGTACTATTGGTAGATGCTTTGGGTAGAGAGGTTTACAGCCAGACTTTCACTGCGGTGAACGGCGATCAGGTCATTGTGATTCCTACGGCTAATTTAGCGGAGGGATTGTACACGGTTCGTTTGAAATCTAAGGAAGGAATTTCTTCTTTGGGATTACAAGTGGCTCATTAATTAAAACACCGGAGATAGCTCCGCAGGAAAAAATAGGAACGGGGGCTTGCGCGCAGCGCAAGCCCCCGTTTTTTTGTGCCGAGCTAATTAGGCCGAGCTAATTTTTAAAGGGATGGGATCACCAACCGCTGTCCGGGTCTTAAACTCCTGGGGTTGGTGAGATTATTCCGTCGGGCAATGGCTTCATGGGTTACATGGTAGCGTTGCGCAATTCGGTATAAATTCTCTCCAGATTTTACGATATGGGTGATTTCGCCGCGCTGTGTCCGGGGGCTGCTGTTCGTTTGGGTCGTCGGCCTATTTCTTGCCGGCTGGTTGCTGCGTTGTGGAACGGTTGTTACCCGGTTGGGGGCATGGGTTGTATCCACGTGAACGGCCATGGTGGTAAGTCCGGTACTGTCAACCTTGCGGTTGGCTGCTTGGGTATCGCCCGACAAAGAATCGCCCATCGAAACCGCCTCGAAATTCCGAACCAATGATATCATGCTGTTGTGGACTACCGTTCTCAATCCTTGAATATTCAGGGTGTCCTTGCTGTTTGCTTTGTTGTAGGCTTGTAGCAGCGACAACGTGAAAAGCTGTCCTTGCAACGCATAACCCGCCGCATTGAAGTGTAGTTTGTCTGTGAGGGTCAGTTTGTTGTTGTACCAAACATGCAGCGATCCCCATCCGCCCATCGCTTCGTTTAAATCGTACACGGTGGCTTTCTGGTTCTTGGCGATTTTACGCAGTTGGTTGTTTACATTTTTCTGTTGCGGAGGGATGCGATTGCGACTGCGGGTATCTGGGGCCGTGGTGATAATGATGGCGGTGGTGGGACTTGCCACGGCGATATCAGACAGAAATTTCATCACGGCGGGGGTATATACCTGGCTGTCGAGTTTTCCGTTGTACGCTTCGTTTGTGCCGAAAGAAAAAATCAGGATGTCTGGTTTTATGTGTGCAATTTGCTCAACGGTATACGGCGCTTTGTTGATCAGGTGCGTGAATTGCGCCCCAACAACCCCACAATGGTGGTAAACAACGCCGCGTTGTTGCATCGGAATGATTTCAAAACCATAAAATCCAAAGTGGTTTTGGGTAGGCGAGTTTGCGGCCAAGGAAAGGGTGAATGTACTCTGTGCTTCGGGGGCCAAATAGGAGCTAACACCCCAACCCGAAGAATAGAATTGGCTGCCTGTCCATTGGAATTCTGGATTCAGTTGCGTGACGAAAGAAGCATTGTCCGCAGAATGCCAAATGTTGACTTTTTGAAACTCAGGGATGCTAAACTGTCCGAGCGCATTTTCTTCCTTGAATTTTTCTGAGAGCGACACTTGTATGCTCGATCCCACCGTTTGGGTGCTCGCGCCATACCCAGATACTCCCAGGGGTTCTGTGAGGTTGCCTGTGAGTGTTTTGTATCCGGTCCACACGCCCAATGGTTTTACCGATACGCCTCTGGGACCAAAACTCTTTGCCAAGGCATAGGGAAAGAGGATTCCGCGGCCAGCGTTTCCAAATACGGACTGCAGTTGCATGCGTATTTCCCCCGAGAAATAATCACCCTGAATGTGGCTATCACCAATGTGAATGATGGTAAAGAGCGTATCTGCAGGGTTGATGCCAGTTTGGTTGGTATTGGTACCATTTTTGCCGGTTTTGGCCATGTTTCTCACGGGTGGGAGGGCCGGTTTTTTGATTGGTTGGTTGGCCAATTGGTTGGGATAGGCCGCTACGATGTAGGGGAGGTTGTTCACCCGAACATTGTGCAATTTTTGCAACGCCTTTTTAAGCTTTGGCGATTCTTGCAACTCGTTGCAGGTAAGACAAATGATGGAACTATCTTCGTGAACGTCGTTGTTGAAGGGTTCAATCGTTGAATTTTGATGGGTAGGATTTTGGGGGTTTCCGGCGGGCCTCCCCAATCTTGCTGCGGGATTGCCTGATCCTTCTGCGGGTGGATTCGATCCTTGTTGGGCTTGTATAGGCTGAATGATGGCACAAACTGCCAGAAAGAATAAGGTGAGTGGATTTATACAACAGTGTTTCAACTTCATCAGAACTGGAAGTAGATGAAGGGCTGTACAACATCGTCCTTGAATTGGATGATGATTTGAAGTGCAATGAGAACCCAGAGAATCCAAGTGAAGGTGGGCAATACTTGTGTTTTTTGGAAGATGCGTTCTTTGAGTTGGGGAGGGAAGAACGCGATGAAGGCTGCCACCAATATCATGATGGCCATTTCTTGTCGCGATATCCAAAATCCTGCAAAGTCTTTCCATTGGGTGTGGAAGGCAATTTGTTCAATGCTAGCAAATGCTGAGCCAAAGGAGGTGGCGCGGAAGAATATCCAACAGAAACCAACAAAATGGAAGGTGAGAATGGTGCCGAATACTTGGCTATACCAACGTGTAGATTTGGATGGGAACAATTGCATCCACGCTTTGTGGAAGGCCAATGCGAGACCGTGCGACAGTCCCCAGAAAATAAATCGCCAATCGGCTCCGTGCCAAAATCCACCCACCAACATTGTGATGAGGAGGAATAGATAGGTGTTGAATTCGCCTTTGCGGTTGCCCCCCAGAGGGATGTAGATGTAATCGCGGAGCCAACTGCTGAGTGAAATGTGCCATTTCCGCCAAAAAACCGTGATGTTGCTCGAGGCATAGGGGTTGTCGAAGTTTTCTTTGAGTCGGTACCCCAACATCAGTGCAATGCCGATGGCAATGTCTGAGTATCCCGAGAAATCGAAATAAATCTGAAAACTGTAGGCGTACATGGCCAATACATTTTCAGCACCGGAGAAATTGGCAGGCAGCTCATGAACGATGTCAACGTATTTTCCCAAGTAATCGGCGATGAACAATTTTTTCAATAAACCGGTCAGAATGCGCAGTAAACTCTCTTTGTAGAGCGAGGCATTGATGATTTGTGGGGTGAAAATTTGGGGAAGGAAGTCTTTGGCACGAACAATGGGACCTGCCACTAGGTGGGGGAAGAAGGTCATGTAGAAGGCGTAATCGCTCACATTGCGGGTGGCGGGGATTTCTTTCCGGTAGACGTCCATCAGGTAACTGATTGATTGGAACGTGTAGAAAGAAATGCCAATGGGCAAGAACAAATCGCGGTCGGTGAAGTGAGTGCCGAGCAGGTCATTGCAATTGTGAATGAAGAAGTTGGCGTATTTGAAGTACAGCAGAAAACTGAGGCTATAACTGAGCGATAACCAAAGTAAAACCTTCTTTTTGATGCCTTTTTGTTTTTCTATGGCCAGGGCAAAGAGGTAATCGGACAGAATCATCAGCGCGAATAGCCCAAGGAAAGGTCCGCTCGATTTGTAATAGAAAAACAGGGAGAAAGAGATGAGGTAGATTTTTCGCCAGGTATTCTTTTGGACGAGGGCGGCATAAAAAACGAGGAATACGCCAAACACAGCCAAGAAGGTAAATTCGGTGAAGAACCAGGGTTCTTTGGTAGAATATCCGAAGGCTGATTCCCATGTTTTGGGATCACGCAAAGGGGCAAACAGTTGATTCAACCAATTAATATCCACGGTAATTGGCTGCATTAATGGTGATGACGGGGGCACGGAAAGGCCGGCCGCGCTTGCGCGGCGGCTTCATGAGCATTTTGTATCGCGAAGAAGTTTGTATCCAAGTTGCGATGCTATCCATCCAAACCCTGTAACCTTGAACATCCGGGTGACGACCATCTCCGGCACGGGTAAGGGTCAGCTTTTTTGTCAGGAAATAAGCGCCGGAATCGGCCGATGATTGGAATACTTTGCTGATGCCATTGTCTTCCTCCCAGTTGGCAGGTCCGATCCATGCGTAGGGGATGCCGCGTAATTTTTTTGCCAGCTGGTTGGCGGCAATTTTGCGGGCCTTTAAATCGCGGGCGTACAATTCATTCAACCCAAACACCAAAAATATGTAGGTGGGCTTGTATTTGGCAATGATCTTCTGAATGGTATCGGACCTGCCAAAATTGAATGTGGTCGCGGAATACCATTCCAACGAAAGGATGATTTTATGTCCATTCGCCAAACAATAATCATTCAACGGATACCGCAAGCCACCACTTTCAGAATCACCAATGAGGAGTATGCGGTGTTTGGTGGTGTCAGCAAATACGGGTAATTCGTAGGGCGGTAAGACAAAAGGTTGATGGTAGTTTTTATTCAAGATGGGTATAGTTCCTCCAAAGGCAGGGGTAAAGTCGGCGGAATCCCTCGCTAGGTTTGATGTACTGTCGTGGGTAACTTTGACCGGAACCGGTTCAGGTTCGTCCAAGGCGGCCAGCATGGCATCGATGTCTTGATTGCCCAAAATTTGTTTGAGTTCTAACTGTCCCAGTTTTAGGGTTTGTGGACTACAGCTATATATGTACAGCAGCAATAAGGGCAAAGAAATACTCAATCCAGCCCAGATAATCAGCCAAGGGGATGATTTTTCGTGGGGTGTTGCACTGCTTTTGGGTTGTTTTTCGCCATCTGAGACGCGCGCGTGTTCATCCGAGGAAGAAATGGAATTCAACTTCGCGGACGTCGCCTCGGGGCTGTCAGGGGTGATTTGATCTTCGTTGTCCGCCAAAGTGGGGCAAAAATACTTCAAACACAGCGAACTTTAGACGCTGATTTTCTCAGTCAAATCCAACCCTTCTGGGGGCGATTAGTGCGCTGTGAATTTTTCTTCTCCCGACTTCAAATGAAGTGCAGATGCTTGCGCTGTATGGTCGCTACCCTGTGTTGGATTGCCCTGATTCAGGTAAACCGTAATGTCTTGGCTACCCAAATTGGTGATGTGATGTCCGGCTTTGGTGACTTCGATTTTTACGGGCTCGTTGTTGAGCAAAATATGGAAACCGTAGCCTTCCCATTGTGATGGACAGTGGGGATTCAGATACAAGGTTTGGTTTTTGATGCGCAAACCACCGAAGCCTTGAACGATACTCAAATACGACCCCGCCATCGAGGTGATATGCAAACCATCTTCGGTATCGTTGTTGTAATTGTCCAAATCCAATCGGGCGGTGCGCAAATACATTTCGTAGGCTTTGTCGGTCTCCCCAATTTTGGCTGCCAAAATGCTATGGACACAGGGACTCAAAGAACTTTCATGCACGGTGAACTGTTCGTAGAATTTGAAGTTTCGCACATGGGTACCGTAGTCGAAGTTGTCCTCAAAAAAGTAAAGGCCTTGCAGTACATCGGCTTGTTTGATGTAAACACTGCGCAGAATGCGGTCCCAGCTCCATTTTTGGTTGATGGGTTGTTGTGCTGGCGACAAGTCTTTGACGGGGATGAGTTCTTTTTCCAGGAAGCCATCGTGTTGAACGAAAACGCCCAGTGAATCGTCTTGAGGAAGATACAAATTGGCGTGGATGTGATTCCAATCGGCGATTTCTGTATCAGCTTGAAACTGTGTTTTTTGTCTAATTTCGGCCCATGCGGCAGGGTGGTTTGATTTGATCCATTCTGCGCATTCGGCGGTATATTGCATGCACCAATTGGCGATGTAACTCGTATACCAGTTGTTGTTTACGTTATTTTCGTATTCGTTGGGGCCTGTTACGCCGTGCATTTCGTAGCGTTGTTTGATGCCACTCCAATGAACGCGTTGTTTCCAAAAACGTGAGATACCCAACAGCACTTCAAACCCTCCTTCGAGGAGGTATTGTTGATCGCCGGTATGTTGGATGTAATTATAAATGGCATAGGCGATGGCTCCGTTGCGGTGAATCTCTTCGAAGGTAATTTCCCATTCATTGTGGCATTCTTCCCCGTTCATTGTAACCATGGGGTAGAGGGCTGCCCCGTCGGTAAAGCCCAATTTCGCAGCATTTTCAATGGCTTTTCCCAGCTGTTTGTAGCGATAAACGAGCAGCTGGCGAGAGATGGCGGCATCGGCGGAGACCAGGAAGAAGGGCAGGCAATAGGCCTCGGTATCCCAATAGGTGCTTCCTCCGTATTTCTCTCCGGTAAATCCTTTTGGGCCAATGTTTAGTCTGGCGTCATCGCCACAGTAGGTTTGGTTGAGGTGATAGATGTTGAAACGCACGGCTTGCTGGGCTTTCACATCGCCATCGATGCGAACGTCGGTGGTTTCCCACTTTTTCGCCCATGCGGCGGCGCTCATTTGCAGGTGTGCTTCAAAACTGGAGGCACTCATTTTATCGAGTGCTTTTTTGGTGTACAATTCCAGCGCTTCGGGCGCATGGTGGAAGCTGCTGCCGGTGATGCAGTGCTTTACCAATGTGAGTTTCTCGGCAGCGGCCACAGCAATTTCATAGGTGTTGCTCGCGAATTTGCTGCGGGTGAAGGGTTTGGCAATTTCGTTGTATTTAATGGCGTTTTTCCAAATCTCAAACGAGAGGACATTGGTTACCATCCAATTTAGTTTTTTGGTTTTTACCGTCACCAACAAATCGTGGTTGTGCACTTCTTGCTTTACTTCATCCCAGAATTTTTCTTCGTAGTTCGAATCCTTGTTGGCCACATCGCCATCGAGGTAATTCTCAACTTTCACTACACAAGCGGTGTTTGTCGTGATGTTGTATTGAAGGGCGCCATATTCTTTGTTGATGAGCGAATAGAATCGGTGCGACTCTATGGTGAGTTCGATGCCATTCTTTAGGACCACAACACAATGGCGGTTCAACACACCTTGGTGCATGTCGAGCTCACGGGTGAACGATTTTACCGTTACCTGGGCCAAATCCAGCAGTTCGTTGTTGATCCAAATGCGCAACCCACTCCAATAGGTGGCATTGAGTACTTTGGCAAAGTATTCAGGGTATCCATTCTTCCACCACCCTACACGTGTTTTGTCGGGATAGTACACCCCACCAACATAGGTACCTTGCAAGGAGTGTCCGCTAAAACTCTCTTCGAGATTGCCTCGCTGTCCCATCATGCCATTACCCAAAGAAAAAACACTCTCTGCGATTTCGTTCATGGCCGGGTTGAAGCCTTCTTCGATGACTTTCCAGGGGTGGGCTTTGAAGTAGTCGATCATGGTGGGTAGGATTAATATGGTAAAAGTACGGTTGAAATTGGGTTAAAAATCAGGGGTTGTTTTGCGATTTACTCATTGTGATGTTGCGAGAACAAACGAGGGTGTTTTAGGCGGGTAGGCGATTGAAATCGAATTCGCCAAGGTCGCGCAGGTGCAAAATGGCGCCGGGTAAATCGTTTGGTGTGCCTATGCCAATGGTTTTCATTCCTCCGGCGATGGCGGCTTGGACACCCGCAGCACTGTCTTCGAATACGAGGCAATTTTCCGGGGCGATGCCCAACAGTTCGGCGGCCTTCAGGAATGTTTCGGGGTGGGGTTTTCCCTGGCTAACTTGAGATGCATCCACGATGGCATCAAACGCTTGAAGCAGTCCTACACGCGATAAAACCATGTTTGCATTTTTACTGGCGGATCCCAGGGCCAAGGGGATATGTCGGGCGGCAACCTCCGCGAAAAACGCGGTAACACCTGGCAGGGTATCGCTCGGGCCCATGTCTTTCACCAACTCCAAATACCACTCGTTTTTGCGGTGCAAATCGGTTTCGAATTGCTCGGCGGACAACGTTTTGTTGGCCAATGAAAGTATGAATTTGAGGGAGTCGACCCTGCTCACGCCTTTAAGTTGCTCGTTATCGGCGTGGGTGAGTGCATAGCCGTATTCGGCGGCCAAACGCTGCCAAGCCAAAAAATGAAAGTGGGCGGTATCGCAGATTACCCCGTCGAGATCGAGGATGATTGCGGTTTTCATGCCGAAACCTGCAGTTTTCTCAGGTGATATTCAACCAAGTTAACTACGGGTTCGCTGGTAATCACACCCACATTGAGGCGGTGAATTTTGCACGCTTCTTTCAGCAAGTCACTGAAGTGGAAGGCCACAGAGCCCACGAAATGCACGGGGACTTCTTGGTGGTGTTCGTATTTCCAGATGTGGATGTTGATGAATTTGCTGAATCCGTTGTAGATGAAATCGCGCACCCATTTCTCATCGCGGTTATCGCTGAGAAAACGCATAAACGAAGCGAGGTAGACGTTGGGGTTGGGTTTGTTGTATACGGCTTCAAAGATGTTTTCTTTGGTAAGTCCGAAACGCTCGATCAATCCGTTGTGGATTTTTTCGGGCAGTTCATGGTAGAGGAACATACGGAGCAGGTCTTTGCCATAGAACGTTCCACCGGCCTCATCGCCCAGTAAATAACCCAGGGCGGGCACTTCTTCGTGGATGTCTTTACCGTCGAAGTAGCAACTGTTAGAGCCCGTTCCGAGGATGCAAGAGATGCCGGGCTCATCGCCACAGGTAGCATAAACTGCACCGGTTAGGTCGTGATCTACAACCACTTTTGCTTTGGTGAAAACAGCGCGTAGGGCATTTTCCAGGATGATGTTCCTGGCGGGGTGACTGGCACCGGCGCCGTAGAAAAATACGTGTTCAACCATGGGTGCAACCGCGCAGAGTTGTGTATTTTTTCTAATTTCACTTTCGATCAACTCGGTGGGGTGAAAGAAGGGGTTGAAACCCATTGTATGGAAGGAAAGGCGCTGTGAATCGCCGTCTGTGAATACCCAGTCGCACTTGGTACTGCCGCTGTCTGCTACTAAGATCATATTAAAAGTGGGTGCAAGATAATAAAAAAACACTTAGTGTCAATTGAACACTTCGAAAACAATTTTTGGTAATTATTGTTTAATTGGGTTATTTTGCCGTCAACTCTATTTGCAGAATGTCGGTTAGTCCCTCTTTAAACCCCCACGTCTCGGTCGATTGTGTCATTTTTGGTTTTAGCAAAGAAACTTTGCGTTTGTTGCTAATCAAGCGTACGGTGCCGAATGCAGTGACGGAGTTGGACGATAGTTATTACGCACTTCCGGGTGATTTGGTGAGCGACAATGAAAATTTGGATGAGGCTGCGGCGCGTGTTTTGAAGGAGTTGACGGGGTTATCGGGCATTTTCTTGCAGCAGTTTCAGGCATTTGGCGATCCATTGCGTATCACCAAGGCGAAGGACAGGGCTTGGTTGAAGGGGGTGCGACAGGATCCGGATGCTCGAGTTATCACGGTGGCTTACATGGCCTTGATTGACAGCAACAAGGTGCAAATTCAGCCAGGTAGTTTCAGTAAGGAAGCGGTTTGGTTGCCCATTGCGGAGATTCCGGAGTTGGCATTTGACCACAACGATATTTCTGAGGGGGCGTTAATGGCGTTGCGTGAGAAGGTGCAAATTCAGACCATTGCGTTTGAGTTGTTGCCGGAGAAGTTTACGATGAGTGATTTGCAAGCGTTGTATGAAACCATTTTGGAGCGGGATTTAGACAAGCGGAATTTCCGTAGAAAGATGCTCAATTCTGGGGTGATTACAGCATTGCCAGAGAAGCAACACGGGGTGAGCAACAAGCCCGCGCGTTATTACGTGTTCAACCGCAATTTGGTGGAAAATGGCCATTTGGGTTTTGTGAATTTGAAAATGGAAGGTTCTTATACCTTGTTTAGTTAGGGGCGTCACGAAATTCGCTGATATGCCCTAACTTTGCGGCTCATTTTTCGCATACCATGCTTTCAGTTTCCAATGTTTCTTTGCGTTTCGGTAAACGCGTACTTTTCGAGGAGGTCAACCTCAAATTCACTAATGGCAATTGCTATGGTATTATCGGTGCCAATGGTGCGGGTAAATCTACCTTTTTGAAGATTCTTTCTGGTGAAATCGAGCCGAATACTGGGTCTATCGATATGGAACCCGGCAAACGCATGGCGGTTTTGTCGCAGAACCACTTTGCGTTCGACGAATTTCCTGTATTACAAACGGTGATTCGCGGTCACCACAAATTGTGGTCGATCATGGAGGAGAAAAATGCTTTGTATGCCAAGGAGGATTTCACGGAGGACGATGGCATGCGCGCCAGTGAGTTAGAGGGTGAGTTTGCGGAGATGGACGGTTGGAATGCCGAGAGCGACGCGGCTATGCTGCTGAGCAGTTTGGGTATCACCGAGCAGTATCATGAATATTTGGTGAAGGATTTGAACGGTAACCAAAAGGTAAGGGTGTTGTTGGCGCAGGCTTTGTTTGGCAATCCTGATGTGTTGTTGATGGACGAACCTACGAACGATTTGGACGTTGATACCATTCGATGGCTGGAAGAATTTTTGGCAAATTTTGACAACACGGTGCTGGTGGTGAGTCACGACCGTCACTTCCTCGACAACGTATGTACCCACGTTTGTGACATTGATTTTGGCAAGATTCAGATATTCAGCGGTAACTACACGTTTTGGTATCAGAGTTCGCAGTTGGCTTTGCGTCAGCGCTCAGACCAAAACAAGAAGGCCGAGGAGAAAAAGAAGGAATTGCAAGAGTTTATCGCGCGTTTCAGTGCCAACGTTGCTAAGAGCAAACAGGCCACCGCGCGCAAGAAGATGTTGGAGAAATTGAACATCGAAGAGATTCAGCCTAGCACGCGGAAATATCCCGGTATCATTGTCAAACAGGGCAGAGACGTTGGGGATCAAATCCTGACGGTTGAGAATTTGAGTGCGAAAGCGGAATCGGGCGATTTGTTGTTTAGTAACGTGAATTTCACGGTGAGCAAGGGCGATAAAATTGCCTTTATTTCAAGAAATACATTGGCCTTGAATCAGTTTTTCAAAACGTTGTGGGGCGAGGTTAAGCCAGCCACCGGCGAATTCAACTGGGGTATAACGGTGACCATGAGCAATTTGCCGAACGAGAACGCGCATTATTTCACGGAGAAAATCAATTTGGTAGATTGGTTGCGTCAGTATTCAACCGAGAAAGACGAAACCTACGTACGTGGCTTTTTGGGTAGAATGTTGTTTAGCGGCGAAGAAACCCAGAAGATGTGTACGGTGCTGAGTGGAGGTGAGAAGGTGCGTTGTATGTTGAGTAAGTTGATGTTGGAGAACCCCAATGTTTTGTTGTTGGATGAACCCACCAACCACTTGGATTTGGAGAGCATTCAGGCCTTGAACAATGGCTTGGTGGATTATGCGGGTGTGGTATTGTTCCACTCTCACGACCAAGAATTCATCAACTCAATCGCCAATCGCATCATTGAAATCACCCCAAACGGCATCATCGATAAATACATGTCGTACGAGGAATTTGCGGAAGACGATCAAATCAAAGCAAGAAAAGCAGAACTTTACGGCGCTTAATGCAAGGCATTGGGCGATAATCGAACAGAAAAACAATGAAAAAGCAAATCATATACTTACCGGTGTTGGCCTTGGGCTTATTGGCCGGATGTGGCGAATCGATCGACACGAGCAAGGAGTTGAAGACTTCAGAAGATTCATTTAGTTATGTTTACGGCTACGAAACTGCGCAGCGCATGAAGCAGCAGGGTATCGACGGCATTGATTTTGGCAGCTTTCTTCGCGGTGTGAAGGACGGTATGGCCAAAGACAGTGGATTGGCGATCAAGCAGGAGAACATGGGCAAGGTGTATCAAGGTTATGTGCAGGGGGTACAGGACAAGAAAATCAAAGTTTTGCAAAAAGAAACCAACGATTTGATGGCCAAAGTGAGCAAAGAGGCGGGTGTAACTCCGTTGGCAAGCAAGGGTTATTACAAGGAGTTGAAAAAGGGCACGGGTGCGATTCCCGGCATTTATGATACAGTTACTTGTTATTTTATCATCAAGAATGGCAAGGGTAAGGTGTTTCAGGACAATCGCAAGGATAACAAGCCATTCGTTAATAACATCACAAGTTTGAATTTGGCCCCTTTGGAAGAGGCTTTCCAGAAGACGGCTGCGGGTGGATTGTTTGAGGTTTATTTGTCGAATGTAGAATTCCCCAGTTTGGCGAGAATGGCGGGAAGTTTCGATGACATGTATGGCGTAACGGTGATTGAGGTGGATCTAAAGAGTGTGGTACCTGGTCAGAAGCCAAGCGCAAATACACAACCTCCTTTGGATTACATCCCACCACCAGCGGGTAAATAATTCGAGGTTTAAGGAATTTATAGTAATTAGGGCGGCCGCAGGCCGCCCTAATTCGTTCATGACGTTCAAAATGATTTTTTGCTTTCCAGGAAGTAGATTTCCTTTCAAAAAGGTCTGGTTAATATGGGTTTTTGACTCAACGACGCAACTGGTTGATGCCAATCATAGCCCAACCGATGATCATCAGGAGTCCGCCTATTGGCGTTATTGCACCCAGTTTGCGCAAGGCGGGCGAGAGGAGTTCGTTTAATGCCAGAAACCAGAGGGAAACGCTAAAAATAAAGGCCCCCAAGATGGTGATTTTGATGTAAATGCCTTTGGTGCTTTCGGCATTTTGCGACACTGCCAAAAAGCCGAGGCCGTTGAGGGCAAAGTACAGGGAAGCGGTTTTCCATACATCGAGATAACGCGGGGTGATGGCACCTTCCAACGTGTGTGTACCCATGGCGCCCAGGGCAATGGAGAGGGCCATCATGAGGCTTCCCAGTCCAATTAATTGATGTGTTTTCATGTCTGATTATTTTGAAATGATTTGAACTTCGCGGGGGACCGCCGCCGCAGGCGGCCTCTGGTGGTACCATCAGATTCAACATATGATGTCCGGTTTGAGGGTCTGCTAGACGCACGCCATCAATAAGCACCAACACTTGATCAAAAGTTCCCTCTTGAATTTGTACGTCGGCTTGCACACCATTGGGACCGCGTTGCCTTAGGTCTACCCCTTCGATGTAACCCAACAATTCTGCGGTGGTTTGCACGGGGATGTTAGCAATGTCTTTGCGCGACAGGATGGTGATGTTGCTGCCGACATTGTTGGCTGCGAGTTTGAGTTTGCTCGCGTTGATTTGGGCGCCTTGCAGGGTTTCGAATTGCTGGGCGATGCTTGCCGTAGCATAGAAAAGGGCGCAGAATACTGCGCCTTTTTTAATGAAACTGTTGGTCATTTTGTTCATGGTTGGATGAATCGGTTAACCATGCATGTTAGTTGTTTTGTGCCTTTTCGATGGCTTTCAACAACAAGGCACGATGTCCTTTGGTTTCGCCGGTACCCGGATTGGCTTTGAGCAATTCTTGGATACGCAGCACTTCGCTATACATCACCGCTTTGGAGGCCGCATCAAAGGGGTTGCGTTCTACTTGCAAGGCCCCTGCTACCAGACTCGCCAAGTACATTTCTTGCAATACCATGCGGTGGGTATTCACGGTTCCTTTGAGGTCTTCCATGAAAATGCCATTGGTCATCATGGTCATCATTTCGTTCAAGGTGAAACGGTTGCCGTATTCGCGGGTATCGTTGATGCGCAACACGGTTTTGGGGTTCAACAAATGGGCCAACACTTCGGCCTGCATGCGAGCCACGCGGTTGTGGAGTTTGGGGTCCTCTTCTTTGCCGAAGAAACCGAAGCCGCGACGTTGGGGCTGCAAGAAAGGAATCAAATCGCTAGGAACTTCCATCGCATTGGGTGCAAACGCAAACTTGTTGATGGCTTCCATCGCACGTTTTTGTTGGAAATAGGGGATGGGCTCATAAGGGAAAGGCGCATTGGCTTGACCGGGGATAGGACGGTTTACGTAGATGCCACCTACGTAGCGACTCATCACACCCACCATCGTAGTGTAAGCACCGCTCAACGAGCTGTAGGCGCCTACTATGGCCTGGTAACTGATTTCATCTTGGGTATGGGAGGCCTTGATGTTTTTCATCAATTCTTGCGTCATTTCGATGCGATCGATGCCATAGCCTACCGCGTCAGAACTCAAATCGTTGACCATTACTCGGGGGTCGATGCCTTTGCCAGGTGAACGCATATCATCGGCGTCGTTTCCAAAAGTTAATTTGGGCTCGATGCTGCGCTCGGTGATGGCTTTTAATCGTGCCGCTTCTGCTGTGGGGTCTGACAATGCTTGGCTGTAGCCGTATTCGATGGCCCAGAGGTCGTAAGGTCCGGGTTCGGTCTGACAGTATTGCACGTTGGATTTGGTTTTGTGCAGGTTGATGGCGGGGTAGTCCATGACGGAGCCGATGAGGCCTGTTTTGTAGGTGAGTCCTGGATCGGCGAGCTCAGCGGGCGTGTGCAACTGGGAGGCCTTCATGTTGTGCATGAGTCCGAGGGTATGGCCCATTTCGTGCAACACGAGGTAGTAGATGGATTCGTTGATGAGGCGTGATTTTTCGGCGGGCGATGCATTTTGCGCATCCAACAACGACTGGGCAAAAAGGTGCTCATTGTGGAGGCATTCTGCGGCGTAGCAACCCTGGAATCCATGAAGCGATGTGTGGCCTTCTTCTTCGTGCAGGGCTTGGATCAGTTTTGCGGGGGTGAGTATTTCGCCGCCATCGGTTTTAAACAATTTTTGGGCGCGGAAGCGGTTGGTGAGGAACACGTATTCAAACATGATGTCTGCGCCAAGGATTTCGCCTGTGTGTGGGTTGGTGAAACTGGGGCCATATCCACCGAAGGGCGGGTTGGGTGATGAGGTCCAACGGAGTACATTGTAGCGGATATCACCGGCGTCCCAGTTGGCGGTATCGGGCTGTTCGAACACTTGCACGGCATTTTGGAAGCCGATGGGTTCGAAGGCTTTATTCCATTGGAGGGCCGCTTTTTTGATGGTTTCGCGATATTCAACGGGTGTGGTATTTTCGATCCACCAAACGATGGGTTTCACGGGTTCGGAGAGCAATGCGGTGGGGTCTTTCTTTTGAAGGTCCCAGCGATGAATCACATCACGATAGTTGGTGGCGTTGGGGGAGGTCATGTCGTTGACCTGGTCGGTAAAGAAGCCCACACGCGGGTCATCGTATCGGGGTTGGAAGTTGTTTTTTGGCACTTGGATGATGGAGTGCTGCAATTCGATGTTTACGGCACGTGCATCGGTTACTTCTTCGCCACCATCACCGGCGGGGGCGGGGTTGTCATAGACATAGCGCACCACGAGGTCGGTATTTTGGGGGAAGTTACGGATGTTGATATATTGGGTTTTTCCTTTGGAGAGCATGCCCAATTTGAAGCCTTCGCCACCGGGTCTGCCACCTTCTTTGATTTGGTGAAGTTTTTCTGTGAGGAAGAGTTCATCGGCATCGATGAGGAAGTCGCCGGTTTTTTTGTTTTCGGCGATGATTTTTTCGAAGGCCAGCGGGGCATCGGAGATGTTGGCATTTTTGCTTTTGGAGAGTGCCGAGCTAGGGTTGAAGTAGAAGTTGGTATTTATTTGGGTAAATTCCAGGTTGTTATAGCATTTACGGATGGTAAAAATGCGCGATCCACGGAATTGCCCACGATGATGGCCGCCGGCGATGACGCCATTTTCGGTATAGGCGAAGTGGATGAATTCGGTATTGAGTTGGGCGGCATTGATTTGGATATAGAGTTTGCCATCGGTTGAGTCGAGGAAGAGGGGGAATAGTCCTTCTATGCGTTTGGCATTTTTGGTTTTTGACTCGATGGATGGATTTTTATCTTTGGCCTTTTCTGGTGCGGCAGATGCTTCTGTGGGGGCTGCGGGGGTTGCACCTTTTTGTTTTTTTGGTGGCTTATTGCCATAGGCGTTAGCGCTAAATAGGGCGAATGCCAAGAGGGGTAAACAGATTTTTTTCATATTATGGTGTTGCAATTTACTACAAAACGTCGGGATTCGTTTTTTCTGAATTTCGTTTGAAAGTTTTCCAACAATGATTATATTTGCACCCCTTTCCAGGGTTGTTCCCAACCCTTGCAGCCTTGGAGAGTAATGCATGCGTAGCTCAATTGGATAGAGCATCTGACTACGGATCAGAAGGTTTGGGGTTCGAATCCCTACGCGTGCACGATCAAGAGTAAAGGCCTCAACGAAAGTTAAGGCCTTTTTTTATGCTCTAAGGGAGTCAGCATTCAAGGAATGCTAGCGACGGAATAGCATAAAAAAAGCCAACGCGCAGTGTTGGACTTGGGTATTACAGGCCGCATCAATGTCTATACCCTTGCCAGGTGCCCCCGTAGCGGTAGTGGGGGTTGGACTTTGCGGCAAGGCAGCAGGCTTCACAAACGAAGATCCAGATTTTCCCTTTGACCAATTGGATGCGATACAATGTGGTGTGTTCTTGCTTGCAAGAAGCGCACGGTTTGGTCTTCATGTTGAGTGGATTAAATGGGTTTCCTATTCCAATCTACGCTAATGGCAGAGCCCTCGGCAATAATGACGGATTTGGGGTTTTCCGAACTCAATTGGGCGAAAGCGGCACCATACATTTCTGCAAAGTTGCATTGAATATTCGCCTCTAACACATCGTTCACCTTCCAACGGGGGTGATGGATGCGGTATTCTTGTGAGCGATTTGCATCGATACGGGTATAACCGTAGTAATGCTCAAAAATGAACTCCTCCAAGCTACCACGACTCATCTCTCGCTGCATTTTACTGGCCTTTACCGCCATTTTGTTCCATGTTTGTCCCATCTTCCAATTGTACTGAACCAATTTCTCATCCGATCCGATGACTATGTTGTGTTGGGTGGGGATGGCGATATAATGTTCTTTGTAGAGCTTATTCGCAAGCCACGCTACGGGTTTATAAGGCACAGTTTCATTGATGAAGACAACTCCTCTTCGGTAACCATCAGCCGTTTTTCGTTTCACGTAGAAACGCAGGTTGATTTCCTCGAAAGTTCCCAATAGGGGAATCGGAACGTTGAATATTCTGCTGCGGTTGAACATGAATCCCACCAAACTCACAAAGGCCTCACCCTCATGTAAATCCAATTCCACTCCCTTTGGTAGAAATGGTTTCAGAACTTGGGGCTCCACAACATAGTTCGCCATGATGAGGTTTTCCCACTTGGCTGTTAAAAAGGTCTTCACCCTCAATTAACAAATCAATCGGCGGTTGGATTTTGAATTTTATTTCACCACCTTCACCACCTGGTGCAAAGGCAGTTGGTCTGATGCCGTACCAATCCAAACATCGTATAGGCCGGCCTCCAAAATGGGCTTGCCAGATTCGTCGAAATACGAAAAATCCTTGGCACCCAGCGTGAAAGTCACCGCCTTGTGCTCGGTAGCGCGGATGTTGTCTTCCACATTCACCGCCATCTTCTGAAAGCGCTTCAATTCCTTCACAGGACGGGTGAACATGGTGCTGCGCTGATGCGTATACAACTGAATCGTTTCACTGTGAGATAATCCCCCAACATGTAACACCACAACATCGATTTCCACTTGGGCGTTTGCCGTTCTTGCATCCAATACCAGGGTGTCGCTGCCAACACTGATTCCGCCGAATCCCAATGCCGTATTGCCATAGCTCAAGCCATGTCCGAAAGCAAACAAAGGCGTGTTTTGGATGTCCAAATATTTCGAGGTGTATTTCTGCTTCTCATCAAACGGTCTGCCCGTATTTTTCGCGTTGTAATAGATGGGCACTTGTCCCACAGACCTAGGAAACGTCATGGTCAACTTGCCACTGGGCGATACCTTGCCAAACAACACATCCCTCACCGCCAATCCCGCCTGCGTTCCGGGGAACCAAGTCACCAAAATGGAAGAGGCCAACGTCGATTCTTCACTCAAATCAAGCGGACGGCCATTCATCAGCAACAAAACGATGGGTTTGCCCGTGGCCGCCAACGCGCGCAACAAGGCTTTCTGATTTTCCGGCAATTGAATGTTGCTGCGGCTTGCGGCCTCACCACTCATCCCGAATGTTTCACCCAAATACACCACCACCACCTCTTTGGTTTTGGCCAAAGCCACGGCCTCGTCGATCAATGCTTGGGGCGATTTCGCAGATTTTTCAATCATGCCGCCATGCTCATTCAACCGCGCAATCAGGGCCTCATCCTCCAGGGCATTGCATCCCAACGCATAGTGGCTTTCATTGTCCCAACCCCGCTTTTCCCAATCGTTCAGGGCCTGACCATCCCATTTTTTACCCGTATGCAATGCTTCCCACAAACTGATGGCTTGCTTGTAATCGCCGGCACCGCTCCAGTTGCCGATGAGGTTGCGTTTGTCTTTGATGTATGGGCCGATCCAAGCGATGTTAGCATCGGGCGATAGCGGCAAGGCCGAAGTGGGTTCCCTAGCTGCGGTTTGACCGTATTTGCCCGCTTTGGGTTCTTGGTAGAGCCAATCGTTTTGTAACAAAACAAACGACTCCACAGCGGCCTGATAGGCGATGTCGCGGTGCTGGTTCGACAAATGCACTCTGGCTGGTGCATCATCGCTCAAACCTCTGTAGGGATCCGAAAACAATCCCAAACGGTATTTGGCATTTAAGATTAGG
>VGFS01000017.1 GCA_016868785.1 Bacteroidota bacterium | reverse complement strand
CGGCATGCCCAAGACCAAGGAAGGGTCGTTGAATGTCTTTGAAAAACTGCCGTTGGGCATTGATTGTGAGCGATGCCATGGCCCAGGATCCATCCATGTACAAGAGAAATCGAACGGACAAATTGTCGATACCCGCAAGCACACAGACTGGTCCATCGTAAATCCAAAACGACTCCCCTGGAAATTGCAGGTAGATATCTGTCAGCGCTGCCACCTTCAGGGCAACAACGTGCTCAAACCTGGGAAAAAGTTCACCGATTTTCGGCCTGGAATGCACTTAGATTCCGTGTTTACAGTATATATGCCCACCTACAAGGGCGATGCGGCTTTCGTGATGGCCGGTCACGCCGAACGATTCCAGATGAGCGCCTGTTTCAAGGGATCCAACAAAGGCGACCTCAATAAATACAACGCCAACATAAATTTTACGTGCATCAACTGCCACAATCCGCATGTGAGTGTGAAAAAGACGAACCAAGAGCGGTTCAATCAAACTTGCGTTGGCTGCCATCAACCCAAGACCAAAAAGAGTCGATTCGAGGGCTGTAGACTAACCACGGCAATGCAAGGAAATCGCAGTTGCGTAAATTGTCACATGCCAAGCAGCGATACCAGAGACATACCGCACGTGAGCATTCACGATCATTACATTTCTAGAACCACGGCCTTGAATCCGACCAAAACATCGGCAAACAAAAAAACTGGGGCACAGCCAACCGGACTCCATGCGGTGAACAACCCCAATCCTGAATCCTCGGAATTGTTCCAAGCCTACATCACCTATTTCGAAAAGTTTGATGCCAACGCACTCTACATGAAGGAGGCGCAACGCCTGTTAAACAGCCACAATGGGCAGGATGAATCGAGCTTGAAGGCCATTTCCCTGGAAGCCCAAATCCATTACTTCTACAACCAACAGGCCTATGGCGATATGATAGCGCTTTGGGAAAACGGGGCCAGCGAAGACCAAAGAGAAGCAATGAGCCGCGAGGCATGGACACAATACCGCATGGGCGTGGCCTATGACAAATCAACGGGAACGGCGCCAACCAACGAGAAAAGCAACAACGAGAAAGCCATCAAGCATTACCGTAGTGCTCACGAGGCGATGCCTCTGAATACAGATTTCTTATCGGAATATACCCTTGCCCTGGTCAAGGCGAACCGAACCGAAGAAGCCAAGCCGCTCATCTTACAGGGATTGAAACACCAACCCAAACACGAAGGACTTTTGCTGAATTTGGGGTATTGCTATTACCATGAAAACCAATGGAAAATGGCCATCACCACTTATGAGAAAGCCCTATCGCTCAACCCTGAGTCTCAAGCAACGTTGAGTTTGATTGATCTGTACATCACTGTGGGACAAAAAGACCGGGCCAAGGCACTATACGACCGAGCGAAGAAATGGGCCGACCCCAAGATATTGCGGGGATGGTCGTTCTAACGGCGGTGAAATTCCGCAACATCGCCTTGAAAAATTCGTATTTTTGCGAAGCATGCTAGACAAATTTGGAATTGCGAAGCGAATCGCCCAGGAATTGCGCGATGGGTATTATGTAAACTTAGGAATCGGCATCCCAACCTTGGTGGCCAATTACATTCCCGAGGGCATGGAAGTGGTTTTACAATCAGAAAATGGGTTGTTGGGCATGGGTGCATTTCCGTTTGAGGGCGAAGAAGATCCCGATTTAATCAATGCAGGCAAGCAAACGGTGACTATGGTGAATGGAGCCAGCATATTTGATAGCGCTACCAGCTTCGGAATGATCCGCGCGGGCAAAGTAGATCTTACGGTCCTTGGGGCCATGGAAGTGAGCGACAATGGCGATATCGCCAACTGGAAAATTCCAGGAAAAATGGTCAAGGGGATGGGTGGCGCCATGGATTTGGTGGCTTCTGCCAAGAACATCATAGTGGCCATGCAACACACAAACAAGGCCGGCGAAAGCAAATTATTGCCAAAGTGCTCTCTGCCCATTACCGGACTGGGTTGCGTGAAGAAAGTGGTGACTGAATTGGGGGTTTTCGACATCACCGAACGTGGTTTTGAACTCAAGGAGATTGCCCCAGGGGTTAGCATTGAGGAGGTAAAAGCCAAGACTTTGGGAAGATTGGTTGTAGAGGGCGACATCAAAACGGTTTCGGTTTAAACGCAAACCAAAACGGCTTTAGCACTGCCCTACGCACTTACAAGCAGCAATTTTACTCGCCTGTGTTGTATTTTTTGTTGTGCTCTTTGGCCTTTTCTTCGTGCTTTTTGAACGCTTTTAATGCGAAAAAAATGGCCGCAAAAACTACCACCGACATGATAATCTCCCAAACAAAAAGTTCCTGTTTGAATTTTTCTTTGCTGTGTTCTTGAACGGCTTGTGCGGTGTTGGTTTCCATGAGATGAAGATTAATGCAAAGATACAATAATCGCAACAGAGTAAGGCGATGGCTCCTTCGCCAATATTTTTCAGTTTTGCCCCGGTGAGATGCGGTCTAAGCAAAAAATGCTTTGTAAATTGCGGGTATGTCAGTAAATCAATACATCGAACAGAACAAAGACCGTTTTCTCAATGAGTTATTCGACTTGTTACGTATACCCAGCATCAGCGCAGACCCCGCATTCGCAGGCGATGTGCGCAAATGTGCTGAAACCGTGGCTGACCACTTGCGCAAAGTAGGTGCCGACAATGTGGTTTTGGAGGAAACCGCTGGCTACCCCATTGTTTACGGTGAGAAAATCATCGACCCCAATTTGTCCACAGTATTGGTCTACGGTCACTACGATGTACAACCCAGCGTTCCCAATGAATTGTGGGATACGCCACCATTCGAACCTACGGTTCGCGATGGCAAGATTTATGCGCGTGGTGCGTGCGACGATAAAGGACAGTTTTTCATGCACGTTAAGGCATTTGAAACCATGATGCAGACTCAGGCATTGGCTTGTAACGTAAAATTCATGATCGAAGGTGAAGAAGAAGTGGGATCCAACAATTTGGGCACCTACTGTAAATCGAACCGCGACAAACTCAAAGCCGATGTTATTTTGATTTCTGATACAGCATTGATTGCCAATGACATTCCCAGTATAGACGTGGGGTTGCGCGGACTGAGCTATGTAGAGGTGGAAGTTACAGGTCCACGCATTGATTTGCACTCCGGGGTTTATGGCGGTGCCGTGGCGAACCCCATCAACGCTTTGTGTACGATGATTGCATGCTTGCACGACGAAAATCGTCACATCACCATCCCAGGATTCTACGACAAAGTATTGGAAGTTTCAGCTGCTGATCGCGAAGCGATGGGCAAGATTCCTTTCGATTTGAACGACTATAAAAAACACTTGGACATCGACGATGTGCTCGGAGAAAAAGGATTTTCTACCATTGAGCGCACGGGTATTCGACCAACCTTGGATGTAAACGGCATCTGGGGAGGATACATCGGTGAAGGTGCAAAGACCGTATTGCCAAGCAAGGCTTATGCGAAAATTTCTATGCGATTGGTGCCCAACCAAATCAGCGACGAAATCACCGAATTGTTCCAAAAACATTTCGAGAGCATCGCCCCTGCTGGAGTAAAAGTGAAAGTTACACCTCACCATGGTGGAGAGCCTGTGGTAACGCCCACCAATTCTATTCCCTACAAAGCGGCGGCATTGGCCATGAAAGAAACCTTTGGTGTGGAGCCTATCCCTACCCGGGGCGGTGGAAGTATCCCCATTGTTGCGTTGTTTGAGAAGGAATTGCAAACCAAAACCGTATTAATGGGCTTTGGCTTGGATTCTGATGCCATCCACTCACCCAATGAGCATTACGGCATCTTCAACTATTTCAAGGGCATTGAAACCATTCCCCAATTCTTCAAACACTTTGCTGCGTTGAACCAATAATGGCGTTATTACAAGGCCCCGTTTATGAAGCCTATCGCGCTGAATTGCTCAAGCGATACAAACTTCTGTTGCGCAGCCTCGGTAAAAACGTACCCAAAGACAAAATCAAACTGGTTCGTGATGCATTCGACATGGCAGCCAGAGCGCACGAGGGTACCGTAAGAAAAAGCGGCGAACCCTATATTTTCCATCCCTTAGCAGTTGCAGAAATCGCTGTTACTGAATTGGGATTGGGGGTAACTTCCGTGGTCTGTGCCCTCCTACACGATGTGGTTGAGGATACGGATATCACCTTGGAAGACATCGAACATCGATTCGGAAAAGATGTGGCCAACATCATCCATGGACTCACAAAAATTTCTACGGTATTCGAAAACGTCGACAAGGATCACAGCATACAAGCGGAGAATTTTAAAAAAATGCTCCTCACCCTGGGTGATGACCTTAAAGTGATCCTGATCAAGTTGTGTGACCGATTGCACAACATGCGCACGCTGGGTTCCGTTTCAGAAAATACCAAACTGAAAATCGCATCGGAAACCTTGTTTATTTATGCGCCCCTTGCCCACCGACTGGGTTTAAATGCCATCAAAACAGAGATGGAGGATTTGTCCTTGAAATTCACCAACCCTGTTTTGTATCGTGAAATTTCTGATAAATTGGTGGAAACCAAAAATGTACGGCAGCGATATGTGAAGGAATTCATTGATCCTTTGAAATCGGAATTGGAAAAATCCGGTCTCAATATCGTTGAAATCAAAGGCCGGCCCAAGAGCATATTCAGCATCGTACGCAAAATGGAAGACCAGCAAATCCCTTTTGAGGAAGTATACGATGCCTTTGCCATTCGGGTAATCGTTGATTCGCCCTTGTTTTTGGAAAAGGCCGATTGCTGGCGCGTGTACAGCATCGTAACCGACAAGTATCGTTCACATACCAACCGCTTGCGCGATTGGTTGAGCCACCCCAAAAGCAACGGTTATAGCGCGTTACATACCACAGTATTGGGTCCAAAAGGTCGTTGGGTTGAGGTACAAATCCGTACAAAAAGGATGGATGACATCGCAGAACGCGGCTTGGCAGCGCATTGGCGTTATAAATCGGGTGGAAAATCGGTAACCACCCCGCAAGACATGGCCTTCGACAACTGGTTGGATGCGGTGAAAGACACCCTTTCAAACAGCGACCTCAGCGCTTTGGATTTGGTGAGTGAGTTTAGGACGAGTCTCTTGGGAGAAGAAATCTATATTTTTACCCCAAAAGGCGATGTAAAAGCCCTGCCTGCGGGATCTACGGCACTTGATTTTGGGTTCGCCATCCACACAGAATTGGGAAAACGCACTTTGGGAGCCAAAGTCAACAACAAATTGGTATCCATACAATCTCCCTTAAAAAACGGGGACATCGTGGAAATCTTAACCACGAGCAAAAGTCGGGTTACCCGCGATTGGTTAGACGTGGCGAAAACGGCCAGGGCAAAATCAAAAATTCGGGAGGCGCTGAAAGCCAAAAGGACGCAAAAAGCCAACCAGGGCAAGCTTTTGTTGGAGCGATTGTTCCGGAAGCACCAGTTGAATTTTACCGATAGCAACATCAAAAAACTCATGTACCACTTCAAGTATCAGGTGGGGGCCGAGTTTTTTCATAGTGTGGCGGAAGGACAGATTCGCTTGAATCGCGAGTTGTTGTTAAAGATTGTTTTGAAAAAGCTGGTGAAAAGTAGTGACTCACCGGAAACTTTGCCTTCAAAGTCGAAAGCCAAGCCCTCAGCGAAGCACAAAAATTCTGACCAAATCATCATTGGCGAAGATTATGAAATGCCCTATGCCCTATCCAAATGCTGTCACCCCGTTCCAGGAGACCCTATTTTTGGATTTATCACTGTGGGAGAAGGGGTTAAAATCCACCGGACCACTTGTCCGAACGCCACCCGACTCATGAGTCAGTACGGATATCGAATCATTCCAGCTCAGTGGCGGGGCGATGGTTACCAGAAGGCTTTTGACACGGCCATTGCGGTACGCGGGATCGATGATGTGGGAATTGTAAGTAGGATTACGGACATCATTTCGAAGGACATGGAGGTAAATATGAGGAGCATCAACATATCGAGCAATGAGGATGGCACGTTTGGGGGTAAGATTGAGGTGATGATCTATGATTTATTGCATTTGGAGCAATTGATTACGAAAATCAAGGCCACGCACAAGTACATTGAGGTGATGCGGGAAGATTGAGGGGGCGGCGATGCTTTCTTGATTGATTACATCAAAAGACACATAGTACATTCCCGTGGTATACAGGGGGCAAAAAAAGGCGAACCTTCGGTTCGCCTTTTTTGATGAACAAAATTTTTCTTATGCCTCCAAAGCGGCTACACCACCCACGATTTCAGAAATCTCCCGGGTAATGGCAGCCTGACGGGCTTGGTTGTAGGCCAAACGCAATGCACGCAACAATTCACCTGCATTCTCAGTGGCTTTATCCATTGCAACCATACGTGCACCGTGCTCAGAAGCCAAAGAATCCAACAACGCACGATAGAACAAAGTGTTCAAACTGCGGGGAATCAAATCTTCCAAAATGGCCACTTTGTCTGGCTCAAACAAGTAATCGTTATTCGTCTGGCTCGCTTCGCTCGCAGACGCAGCAATGGGTAACAATTGGTCGTTAACCAAAATTTGCGTCGCCGCGTTCTTAAACTTGTTGTATACAACCTCAACACGGTCATACTCACCCGACAAATATTGATCAATTACCCCTTGCATGGCACCAAAAGCCGTTTGCGCAGAGGCATTTTGTGTCAACGACACCAAATCCAAATTGATCTCATAGCCAAAGCGCTTCAACGCCTCACCACCCTTTTTACCAATGCACATCAATGTCACGTTTCCGGCATTGAGCGCATCGCGGTACTCGCCATCCAACAAAGCCTTTACACGCTTCACCACGTTGGCGTTAAAGGCACCACACAATCCACGATCGCTGGTTATCACCAATAACAATACCTTCTTGGCTTCACGGGCTTCAAAATATCCGGCCAAACGATAATCCTCCGTGCTATCTTTCAAGTTACCCATGATGCCTTGCAATTTCTCTGCGTATGGACGCATACGTACAATGGCTTCACTTGCCTTGCGCAACTTGGTGGCAGACACCAATTTCATGGCTTTGGTGATCTGCTGGGTGCTGATGGTTGACGATATCCGGGCGCGAATTTCCTTCTGATTGGCCATGGTATTAGATTAAACTGCGTAATTCTTAGCAATTTCAGTGCAAGCTGCATTCAATACCGCTTTCACCGCATCATCGATCACCCCTTTGCGCAACGCTTCCAAGGTGTCATTGTGTTTCGCTTCCAAATACTCCAAGTAAGAAGCCTCGAATTCACGAACCTTTTCAACGGGCACTGATCTCAACAAGTTGGAAGTTCCCAAGTGAATGATCGCAATCTGCTTCTCTACAGTTACAGGGCTGAACTGTGGCTGCTTCAAAATTTCCACGTTGCGCGAACCTTTCTCCAACACCGATTTGGTAGCGGCATCCAAGTCAGAACCAAATTTCGCAAACGCTTCCAATTCGCGGTATTGGGCTTGGTCAAGCTTCAATGTACCCGCTACTTTTTTCATGGATTTGATTTGTGCATTACCACCCACACGAGATACAGAAATACCTACGTTGATCGCAGGACGGATACCTGAGTTGAACAAGTTCGACTCCAAGAAAATCTGTCCGTCAGTGATTGAAATTACGTTGGTAGGAATGTATGCCGATACGTCACCCGCCTGGGTTTCGATGATAGGCAATGCAGTCAAAGACCCGCCACCTTTAACCTTGCCTTGCAAACTTGCAGGCAAATCATTCATGTTGCAGGTAATATGATCTGAAGAGTTCAACTTACAAGCACGCTCTAGCAAACGGCTGTGCAAATAGAACACGTCGCCAGGATAAGCTTCACGTCCTGGAGGACGACGCAACAACAAGGATACCTCACGGTAAGCCACCGCTTGCTTAGACAAATCGTCGTAAACAACCAATGCGGGCAAGCCCAAATCACGGAAGTATTCACCAATTGCGCAACCGGCCATAGGTGCAAAGAACTGCAATGGAGCAGGCGCAGATGCAGCAGCTGTAACAACCACTGTGTAGGCCATAGCACCACTATCTTCCAGTGACTTCACTACTTGCTTAACGGTAGATTCTTTCTGACCGCAAGCTACGTAGATACAATAAACTGGATTTCCTTTTTCGTAGAATTCTTTTTGGTTGATGATGGCATCCAATGCAATGGCGGTTTTACCGGTTTGACGGTCACCAATGATCAACTCACGCTGACCACGACCAATTGGAATCATCGCATCAATCGCTTTGATACCTGTTTGCAAGGGCTCAGTTACAGGCTCACGGAACAAAACACCGGGGGCTTTGCGCTCCAATGGCATTTCGAACAATTCACCAGCGATTGGACCTTTACCATCCACAGGCTCACCCAAGGTATTGATTACACGACCCAACATACCGTGTCCGGCTTTGATCGATGCAATTTTACCTGTGCGCTTTATTTTGTCGCCCTCTTTGATTTCTCCGCTGCTACCCATCAATACGGCACCAACGTTGTCTTCTTCAAGGTTCAAAGCCACCGCGCGAACGCCGTTGCTGAATTCAACAAGCTCACCGTATTGAACGCCCAAAAGGCCGTAAATACGAGCAATACCGTCACCCACTTGGAGTACAGTACCTACTTCTTCTAAACTCGCAGCGGTATTAAAACCAGAAATCTGGTCTTTCAATATGCTGGAAATTTCGTCGGGTCTAATATTTGACATAACAGTTTTTTATGCGATTTGAAGGTCTTTTTTCAATTGGATAATTTGGTTTGAGATGGTAGCATCAAAGATTTTACTATCAAAAACGATGTTCATCCCACCAATGACAGCAGGATCGATGCATTGTTTTAACACTACATCGTTGGCTCCAGATGTCTGGGCCACATATTTTTTTACAGCTTGCAATGCTTGTTCGCTCAACGCCACTGCCGAGGTTACTTCCGCTGTGGTAATGCCTTTGAACTTGTTGTACAACACAATGAACTCATCTGCCATCGCAGGAATGAAAGATTCGCGATTTTTATCGGTCATCAACATCATCAACTGCTTCGACAATTCAGAGCAAGAAGCAAAGATTTTGGCCAAAGCCTCTTTCTTCACGCCTTTTCTCAACATGGGGCTATTCAAAAACACCAGGAGGTCCTGGCTTTCCGCACAGGCCTTTTGTATGTTCAATACATCCGCTACCACCGCTTCCAAGGCTTTATCGTCCTGGGCCTTTTCAAAAAGGGCTTTGGCGTAGCGACGGGCAATTCTAATTTCTGACATACAATGCTCGCTGAATCAGTTCAATTGTGAGAGTTGTTTTTCGATGATGGCTTGTTGCTCCTGGTTGTTTTCCAACTGCTGTTGCATCAATTTTTCTGCGATTTGAACAGACAAAACAGATACTTCACGCTTCAACTCATCGATGGCCGCAGCCTTTTGCTTTTCGATTTCGTCTTGTGCACGGGTCAACAATTTCTTCGCTTCTTCATCGGCGGTAGCTTTCGCATCACCCACGATTTTGTCACGCATCTCACGGGCTTCTTTCAACAAAGCGTCACGCTCTTTGCGGGCTTCTGCCAACAGAGACTCGTTTTCGCCTTGCAAGCGAATCATATCGGCTTTAGTCTTTTCAGCTAAAGACAAAGAATCCTCGATGGTTTGTTCACGCTCGCGAATCGATGCCAAGATCGGTTTCCAAGCAAATTTCTTCAATATTACCAGCAACAAACTAAATGTTACCAGCATCCAAAATACCAATCCTATGGCAGGAGTTACTAACTGCATTTTTTTTAGTTTTTAAATAAAGGGATTGGGCCCAAAGGCCCAATCCTGTGGTTTTCTTACAAAAACATAATCAACAAACAAACAACGATCGCGAAGAATACAGCACCCTCGATAAGAGCTGCAGCCACAATCATGTTTGCACGGATATCGCCTAATAATTCAGGTTGGCGAGCGATAGATTCCAGCGCGCTACCACCGACACGACCGATACCGATACCGGCACCAATTGCTGATAAACCAGCGCCAATAGCGGCACCCATTTTGCTGTACGCAGCGGCTGAATTGTCAACTGCTGCTTGAAGGAGAGTGTTCATGAGACTCATAATTATTTGGTTGTTTTTTTTATTTGGTTGAATGATTTGTTTAGTGATGATGTTCTTCTACTGCCATACCAATGTAAATGGCACTGAGTAAAGTGAATACGAAAGCCTGCAAGAATGCCACCAGCATTTCCAACAAGCCCATGAATACGGTGAAAGCAACGCTCAAAGGACTTACCGCATAACCCAATGCCTGGTTCATTGCACCAAAGATGAAGATCAAACTGAAGAATCCCAAGATGATAATGTGTCCGGCCGTGATGTTCGCAAACAAACGCAACATCAATACGAATGGCTTCAACACCACACCCAATACTTCAATGGGGATGATGATCACATACATCCATACCGGAACATCTGGCAAGAAAATGTGTTTCCAATAGTATTTGTTGCCGTTCAAGTTAACGGTTAAGAAAATCACCAAGGCCAAAACCATGGTAATTGCAATGTTTCCAGTTACGTTGGCTCCCCCTGGGAAAATGGGAATCAAACCAAACACGTTATTCACGAAAATGAAACTAAAAATGGTCAGCAACAACGGCATGAACTTGTCCGTTTTATGTCCGATTGATCGCTTTGCCACATCATCTCGTATGAACAATATCAATGGCTCCACCAAATTGTGGAATCCCTTGGGGGCTTTGCCTTTATTTTTGGTGTACGATTTGGCCATACCCAATGTAATGATCAAAATGGTCAACACCGCAATCAACATCGCCACTACGTTTTTTGTGAGTGAGATATCATAAATGGCCTCGGTATTGCCTTCCTGCTCCCAAGTAACTTTTCCTTTTTCTGTCAGTTTGAATCCTTCGTAAGCGGCATGACCGTGCTCAAAGCGAGCCGATGAAAACACAGTTAAGCCCTTCGACTCTGTATATAATATAACTGGCAACGGAATGCTCACCGATCCATGTCCTTCACCCCACAAATGCCAATCATGCGCATCTGCAATGTGGTCCATGATCATTTTACCCGGTGCAAACTTTTCTTCTTTGAGTGACGCTTCTGCACCATGTGCATCGGCATGAGCCGCAGCGCTGTGCGCATCTGCACCCTCATGGTTGGCAATGGTCACTTCATGGGTTGAAACCGCAGTTGTTACCCCGTGATCACTCGCTACTGAATCGCGACTGGCCCATACTGAAACTGCAAAAAACGCTGAAAAAACCGCCGTAACGAAACTTTTCCGGAAACTGGAAGTGGTGAAGGTTTTAGAAAAATTAGGCATTCCCTTTTTGTGGCCCATTATTTGAATCGGGGCGCAAGTTACTACGCTTTTCGGACATTTCAAACAACAAAAACAAAAGAAAATACAAGCAATACGCCGAAGTGAATACCAAATCTGCTTTTCCCCTATTTAACACCGTGATGAGCAAAAAGGTAAGCACCGCAAGCATGCGCAGCATGCTCGATATCATCGCCCGCCGTACCCACTGATTGGGATTGGAAACACTGGACTGGCTTACATAATATCGGAGCGACCAAAAAATCACCACCAAATACAGCAAACCCAAGTAAGCATCACCAGAAACTGAAAGTTTGGCGCTGACCCAATCAGCGAGCCATGTGCTCACCGCCATCATCACACCCAATCCCACGATTTTTATATTGTACTCTCTCACGTTAAAATTTCTTCAAAATTACATACAAACTGGCCCCAACACCCAACAAAGCCCCAAAAAAGGTACCCACCGGAAAAGACATTGGCCACTGAGCATCGACCCATCGCCCCACAAACACAAACAAGACAACCGTAGCAATCATCTCAAAAGCCACCCCGGTATACTTGCCCCATTCGCGCATGCAACCGTTACTTGGTTGCGCCCGCCGGCGCCGTTGGAGGTACACTCACCGCCACATTCATGGTGCAACGCCCGTTGAACTGCGCACCGGCCTCTATCACCATCTTATTGGTAATGATATCCCCGTCAATCTTGGCAGAGGGTTTCAATTCAAGCACATTCTTTACTGTTACATTGCCTTTTATGTGACCTGCTACCGTTGCAGAATCAGCTTCGATGTTACCAAGAATTTTACCTGTTCCACCAATCACCAAACGCTGCCCTACCTTTACACTTCCCTCGATGGCACCATCTACGCGAAAATCACCATTGGAAATCAAATCACCATTGATCCTTGTTCCCTGTCCGATAATATTCAAAATACCCTGTGACTGGGCAACCTTCTCGTTTTTGCTGGGGTTCGATTGAAATATGGCCATATTCTTTGCGATTTTTGGGTTTGTACAAATATAAGAAATACATTGCGTATTTGAAAGCCAAGTCCGAACGTCCAATCAGCCCGCTATTCGGATTTGGTTGTGGGCCTGGCCGATGTAGAATCCAACCGTTCATCCTTCCCTTCCAAAATGGCATTGAGCACCTCTTGCTTGCTGCGCTGCACTTCCAAGGTCCTGCTCATGTCCTCAATCCGTTGGTTGAGCATCATGATTTCCTTTCTGCTTTCTTTGGTAACCACATTGGGTAAAATGGCCCGCAATGGCGTGTAAGCCAAAAGCAACAATACAATCGCGGTAAAGGCCAACAACAAACTAGAAAACAACATCAAAACGTTCATGGGCGTCAACCGCACAGAGAACACTTCCGCAAAAGTTGTGTCGTTTATTAACACAAAACGATGTTTGTTACGAAGATTGGCGATAATTTTGCGACGGCGTGAGGTTTTTGACATTTTTGTTACAAGGGTCAATAAAAAACCAAAAATAGCGTTAAAAGAACATAAAAGAATGCGGGCAACCCGGAAAAAAGTCATTTTTACCCTATCCATCGGATGCATGGCATTTCTGAGTAGTTGTAACAACCAAGAGTCTTGGGCTTACAAAGCTTGGCACAACACCCTGGCCCATTACAACACCTTCTTTAATGCAGAACAAAAATGGATTGAAATCATGGAAACCACGCGGGAAGGTTACAAAGACGACTTCCGCAAACCCATCGTTCTCTTCAATTACGGTGCCATCGACGTACTAAAAAACAATGGTAGCGCCATGGACGAGGTAATCAAAAAAGCCTCCACCATGATCGATAAACACCCAAAAAGCAGGTGGGTAGACGATGCCTACTTACTTAATGGAAAAGCCTATTTCCTCAAAGGTGAGATCAGCGCAGCGATGGACCTCTTCGAATATGTAAACGGCCATTTCACCGACCCAACCATTCGATTCTCATCCCAGTTGTGGATTGCCCGTTGCTTGTCGATCAAAGGCAGAAACATCGACGCCGAAGTATTGGTACAAAACATCCTCAAAGACCCAGAATTCCCCGCTACACTTCAAGGCGATGCCCAATGGGTTTATGGAGCCCTGCAATTCACCTTGGGCAAATACCAACAGGCCAAAGAACCCATGGAAAAAGCCCTTCAGGCTTGTCATTACCGCATGGATAAATACCGATTGCACTACGCCCTGGGACAGTGTTATCAATTTACCAAAGACTACGAAAAAGCAGAATATCATTTTGGCACCATCTACCGATTTAACCCACCTTATGAAATGGCGTTTGCGGCAAGAATGGCTCAGGTCGACATCCTATCGGCAAAGCAAGAGAACTATGCCAAGGCCAACAAAGTGCTGCAAAAGATGCTCAAAGACGATAAAAACATTGACTTCTTGGGTCAGATTTACGTAAACATGGGCATCAACGAATTGAAAGCGCAAAACTATCCCGTTGCCTACAAGCGTTTTAACCAAGCCATCCAACTTTCTACCAACAACGAACACAAAACCAACGCCTACCTCGCGCTGGGCGATCATTTCTTCTCAAAACGCCAGTTTCAAAGCGCCGCCATCTACTACGACTCGGCCAATGCAATCATCGATAAATCACACCCCAATTTTGAGGCCATCGTTCAAAAAAACGACATCCTGAGTGACTTATTAAAAGAGGTGATGACCGTCTACAACAACGACAGTCTGCTGCGCATGGCGAAAGACCCCAAATGGCGTGCGGATAAAATCACGGAAGCCATAGCCCGTGAGAAAAAAGCCGCTGAAGCGGCACAGAAAGCCAAGGAACTGGCCGACTCCAGAAAAGACAACAGTGGAATGCCACCAGCCGGCGGTTTTGGCAACAACAACCTGGATGCACCGCAAGGCATGACCTCCGGCAACGCCTCTTTCCCCTTTTACAACGCTGTAAACAGGAGTAAAAGCACCCAAGAATTCCAAAAAGTTTGGGGGGTACGCGAAAATCGCGACTATTGGAAATACAACGCCAAAAAAACCACCAGCAACGACCCTGTAATTACCTCGGGCGACACCTCCACCAAGGCCAACAAAACAACCACAGCAAAATCAGACGACTCTATCGCAACCCAAATTCCCGACAACATTGCGGAAAATGAAAAAAAATACTACGCCGGGCTGCCAATGTCAGACAAAGCACAAATGCAATTGCTGCAAGCCATAGAAAAATCACTGTTTGAAGGGGCCAAAATTTACCAGAATCGATTGCAGGAATACCCCGAAGCCATTCGCTTGTTCACGGAATTACTGCAGCGTTTTCCGCTCAGTGAAAATATTCCGCAGGCACTGTATGAATTAATCAAAGTAACGCGATTAACGGGTGATTATACCCAGGCCGACCAATGGAAAGCCAAGTTATTGACCGACCACCCCAAAAGTGTTTATGTACGCATGCTTGAAACAGGGGGATCTCTGAGCGAAGCCGCCAAAAACAACTCCGGAAACCAAGCCATCGACAGCCTTTTTTCTGCCATGCTCACCGCCTTCCAAGACGGTAAATACAACGATGCGATAACCTTGAAATTGCGGGCCGATAAAGACTTTGCTGGCAACCAATTGCAAACCAAGTTCGACTACCTGCAAGCCTTGTGCTACATCAAATCGGGCAACGTAATCAAAGGCATTGAATTGCTACAACAGTTAGTGATAGACTATCCGGGCACGGAAATTTCCCTCAAAGCCCAAGACATCATCGAAGCCAACGAACGTTTAAAATCGCAAGCCGTAGAGGCTCAATCGCCCAAAGGAACCGAAAATAGGACTTTCCAATCGGCAAAACCTGGAGAAACCATTGATTGTATCTTCACTTTTCCCAAGGGCGCCAATACCAACATGATCCGCGCCGCCTTGAGCGATTTTGCCAAAAAACAGTTCTCCTTTGAGAATTTGTTGGTGAATGCCAATATGCCCATGGGTAGTACCTACGTGATTCGCATCTCACAATTCTCCAAACCCGAAGTGGCCAAAGAATTTGTGGATTTCATTTCAAAATCTACCAGCTACTTCGCCGAAAAAGGGCTGTACGAATACCAAGCGCTTTGGATTTCTGAAGCCAATTTCTTGCTACTGTCGCAACTGCTCGACCTCAACGCTTACCGAAATTTCGTCGAAAAGCAGTAATCCAGAATCAGCCCAATTCGGGTGTGAAAATGTGCGTATATTCGCAATTGAATCATGGCAGCACCCCAATTTCAATTTACGTTCATCAAACGCTTTTGGCAAATCCTGATTGGCGGAACCCTCGCCGTGTTTTTACTGTTTATTTTGGTGACCTTCGGTTTGTTTGGCGATATGCCCGACGTAGAAGATTTGGAAAATCCCAAAAATGCCCTAAGTTCAGAAATTCTGGGCGATGACGGTACGCTCATCGGAAGCTTCTACCTAGAAAATCGCATCAACACCGCCCACAAAGACATCGCACCTTGCGTATTTCAAGCCCTTGAAGCCACCGAGGATGTAAGATTTCGCTCTCATTCGGGCATCGACGTGCGTGGCACCATCCGCGCCATTGCAGCCTTAGGACAAGATGGTGGCGCCTCTACCCTCACCCAGCAGTTATCGGAAAACCTGTTCTATCGCTTTCAAAAACCATCCACAAAAATTGGCATGGTCATGCAAAAGTTCAAAGAATGGGTCATCGCGGTAGAATTGGAAAGGCGCTATACCAAAAACGAAATCATCACCATGTACCTCAACACGGTTTCTTTTTCTGGGATATCGTTTGGTATAGAATCGGCATCCAAAGAGTTCTTCAACAAAAAACCCAAAGAACTTAAAATTGAAGAAGCCGCGGTGCTCATCGGCATGCTGAAAGCCAACCACCGCTACAACCCCAAATTCAATCCAGATAAATCTTTGTCGCGCCGCAATACCGTCCTCGAACAAATGAACAAGTACAATTTCTTGTCCGATGACAGCGTAGAACTCCTCAAAGCCATCCCCATTAAAATCAACTACCGCAGTGCAGAAATGGATGGCATGGCGCATTACTTCAAATATTACCTGGGCGAATACCTCAAGCCTTGGTGCAAAGAACGCGGGATCGATTTGTATCGCAGTGGACTAAAAATCTACACCACCCTAAACCCCAAATTGCAGCAATATGCCGAAAAAGCGGTTCAGACACACATGCCGGAGTTGCAAGGGCAGTTCGACAAAAGCTGGGGCAAAGAAAAGCCATGGCGGTATGTAACTACCCGACAGGTTATCCCAGGATTCGTAGAAAGTGCTTTGAAAAAAACCGAGCGATATAAAGCCTTGGCAGAGGAATTGGGCGATGATTCAGCAAAAATCATCCGTGAATTAAAAAAGCCCATCAAAATGACCGTGTTCAGCTGGCGTGGAGATATCGATACGATGATGTCGCCCTACGACAGTATGGCCTACATCAAAAAAGTCCTCATGGCGGGCTTCATTGCGATCCAAACTGAAACCGGCCATGTAAAAGCTTGGGTGGGTGGCGTGAACCACAAATATTTCAAATACGATCACGTGAATAAGCGCGCCAGACGTCAGGTAGGATCAACGTTCAAACCCATCGTTTACGCCACCGCGATCGACATTAACCAGATGACGCCTTGCACCGAATTCCCCAGAGAGCGAACAGTATTTGTTAGCAATGGAGAAGAATGGAGTCCCCGAAATGCCGACGGAAAATCGGGCGGTGTGTGGACGATGACGAAAGGATTGGCACTGTCTGACAACCTAATCACGGCCCAAGTCATGAAGAGTTTGGGCGAAGATGCCCCAGAAATCGTGGTCAAATTTGCCGAGCGCGTAGGCATCGAAGAAAATAGAATCCCAAAAGTTCCAAGCCTTTGCCTTGGCACCATGGAGTTATCGCCCTTTGAAATGGCCAGCGCTTATTCCGCTTTTGTCAACAATGGATTATGGGTAGAGCCCTCCTTCTTGCTACGCATCGAAGATAAGAACGGCAACGTAATGGAAGAGTTCAACCAACCCAAAACCGACCAAGTATTGAGTGCCGGCAAAGCCTACATGATGTTCAGAATGCTTGAAAACGTGGTTAACGGCGGAACCGGAAGTCGCATCCGCGGCGGCAAATTCGCCATTGAAGGACATATCGCAGGGAAAACCGGAACGACCCAAGGATCAGCCGATGGTTGGTTCATGGGACTCACCAAAAACCTAGTCTGTGCCACCTGGGTGGGTGCCGATGACCCCACAGTTAGAATTCGGGGCTCATTGATTGGACAAGGATCGAACATGAGTTTGCCGATTTATGGATATTTCCTCAAAGCAGCCCTGGCCGATAAATCTACCGGCATAACCACCGATCCGCTAGAGCTGCCCGATGGGTTTGATGCTGCCATTCTAGACTGCAGTCGAAGAGCGGAGGCCGCCACCCAACATTCTCCAGCAAATATTCCTGGACTCGGCGAATAAGTTGCTTTTATTAAATCATTTCATTATATTTGCACCCCTTAAAAAGTAAAAAATCTCATGAAACCCGATATTCATCCTTCAAATTATCGCAAAGTTGTATTCAAAGACATGAGCTGTGACCACAGTTTCTTGGTACACAGTTGTGTTAACACCAAAGAGACCATTGTATGGGAAGATGGCAACGAGTATCCGTTGTACAAATTGGAAATTTCTTCCATGTCTCACCCTTTCTACACTGGTAAGCAGAATTTGATCGATACGGCGGGACGTATCGACAAGTTCATGAAGCGCTACAACAAAAAATAAGTTTGTTGTCGGCCCGGAACCGAAATCTTCAAAAAGCCAACCCTAGCAGGTTGGCTTTTTTGTTTTTGCTGTAAATTTGTATCATGATCCTACAGTTCATCGAGCCCCAAACCATTGAAAACTTATATCCGCTAACCCTCACACGCCCTGCGGCGGATTTGCGCTGCGGACTATTGACCATAGCAGAGAAGTGGGCTAATGACCTGGGCGTTAGCAAATCGCATTGTGGTTTTATCACCCGTAACTATTTACAATCGGAAGGAAGTCCCTACCCTGCGCTGCCTCAAGAACAGCCTGCCGTTTACATCAACGGATCCGCCCTTCCCAATCCCAATGTGGTGCAAGCGATAAAAAAACTGCTGCCTCACCAAGTATTGAAACACCAAAACAAAGTGGTGGCTTTTCATGGAACCCATGTCGATACCCTGCCCGTCAACGTCATTGAGTTCGAAGACGCCTTGGATTGGATCGATAGGCCCTTTCACATTTTCGCCCTCAATGGCAAAGAGATTGTGCAAGATTTTGCGCGCGTTACCGCTGGCCGAAGTTCTGCTCCGCTTTCAGATAGCAACAAGACCATCGGCGACTATCCGATTTTCTTGGAAGAAGGCGCCAAAGTGGAATGCTGCATATTAAACGCCAAAGAAGGTCCCATTTACATCGGCACAAATGCAGAAATCATGGAAGGCAGCTTGGTTCGAGGTCCGCTTGCATTGTGCGAAGGCGCGGTACTAAAAATGGGAAGCAAAGTGTACAGTGCCACCACCTTGGGTCCTTATAGCGTGGCAGGGGGAGAAATTTCCAATGTGGTTTTCTGGGGATACAGCAACAAAGGCCACGATGGATTTTTGGGCAATGCGGTATTGGGGCAGTGGTGCAACATTGGGGCCGACACCAATGCTTCTAATTTAAAGAACACCTACGACGAAGTAAAGGTGTGGAATTATGCATCTGGGAGATTTGAGCGCAGCGGACAGCAATTTTGTGGATTAATCATGGGGGATCACAGCAAATGTGGCATCAACACGATGTTTAACACGGGCACCGTTGTTGGTGTTGGATGCAATTTATTTGGTGCCGGTTTCCCAAGGCAATTTGTGCCCGATTTCAGTTGGGGCGGTGCGCAGGGATTTGTCACCCACAAATTAGACGCCGTGCATAAAACAGCCAATTTGGTATTGCCAAGGCGGAAACAAACCTACGGCGACTATGAAAAGCAGGTGATGGAGTCCGTGTTTGCGATTACTGAGCCGCTTCGCGGCGAAGGTTGATCCGCACATTCAGCAGCATCCCCAACAAAACCATGCCCATCCCTACAAATTGAAGCCATTGGTAGCTTTCATTGAACAAAAACACCCCGAAACCCGCGCCCCACAGAATACCCGCATAACTGATGGCGGAGACATTGGAGGCCTTGTCGGACTGATACGCACGGGTCATAAAAAACTGTCCCAACTGGGTTGTAACCCCAGTCATTATTAACCATATCCATTCCGTATCTACGGGCCATCGCCAAGCATCGTCGTAGAAATAGCCCACCAGCAGCGACAGTGGCAATGTGATCAACGGAAAGTAAAAGACAACCACATTGGGATTTTCCAAATCCTTGAGCCGTCGGATGGTATTATAAGCAAAAGCCGAGAACAATGCACCACCAAGACCGGCAAGAATTCCAGCCCATGTCACGTCTTTCGACACGCCATTAACCACCACAACCCCCAACATACACAAGCCAAAGAACAGATAGCTGAGGGGGTGATTTTTTTCATCGCCCAGCGCTACGGCCACCAGGGTTGTGAGGATGGGCGATAAATAATGAATGACGATGGCGTTCCCCAAGGGCATGACTTGCAGCGTGTAGAAATAGCAGAACAAACCAATAGAGCCAAAAAGTCCACGTAGGGCCAACAATCTTGGATTTTTACCCCAGGGCGATTGTTTCAGTTGAAAGAGAATCGAGATGCTCAAGACAATTTGAACAACAGCGCGGAAAAAGACGATTTCCGAAACCGGCATGTGGTGAACAAATTTGACCGATACATTCATTAGGCCGAACGACAGTGAGGCCATCAACATCAACCATACGCCGCGCGACACTTTCATGCGACAAAGATACTTCAAAAGGTAGGGCTTCTCTTCGATGAGTGCAGGGAGCGATTTATGGAAAACAAAAAGGGCCTTGCGGCCCTTTTCGTTGCTAATCTACACGAAAAAAAATCGGATGGATTCTGATTTTACAATGCAGCGTTCATGCTGAGAACGGCTGACGCACTCTTTTCAAACTCGGCCTTTTCAGCGTCGTTCAATGACAACTCAACGATGCGCTCCCAACCATCCTTACCCAAGATCACTGGGACTCCGATGCAAATGTCAGACTGACCGTATTCGCCATCCAAAGCCACGCAGCAAGGCATCATTTTCTTTTGGTCGCACACGATACTTTGAACCAACACACTCACGGCAGCACCTGGAGCATACCATGCACTGGTTCCCAACATACCGGTCAAAGTTGCACCACCCACCATGGTATCTGCTTTTACCTTAGTTAAAACTTCTTCTGACAAAAATTCAGATACTGGAACACCTTTGTATGAAGCCAAGCGGGTCAAAGGAATCATGGTTGTATCACCGTGACCACCGATAACCATGCCATCTACATCCGCAGCGGGACAGCCCAATGCGGTAGACAAGTAATATTTGAAACGAGCTGAATCAAGCGCTCCACCCATACCAATGATGCGATTATTTGGCAAGCCTGAGGTGGTTTTGGCCAAGTAAGTCATGGTATCCATGGGGTTACTTACAACCACAAACACCGCATTAGGTGAATGTGCCAAGCAATTTTCCATCACGGTCTTCACGATTCCTGCGTTGATCCCAATCAGCTCTTCGCGCGTCATACCGGGTTTGCGGGGAATACCACTGGTTATAACTACAACATCACTACCTGCAGTTTTGCTATAGTCGTTTGTACTGCCAGAAATACGTGTATCAAAACCATTCAACGCAGCTGTTTGCATCAAATCCAAGGCTTTTCCTTCGGCAAAGTTTTCTTTGATGTCTAACAACACAACTTCCGCTGCGAAATTTTTGATTGCAATGTACTCCGCACAGCTTGCGCCTACGTTTCCGGCTCCGATTACACTGATTTTGCTCATGGCGTTTAGATTTTTGTTTTGGTTTCGCGAATTTACAAAAACATTTTTGCGATTTTCCGAAAATTCCAACTCACTTACATTTATAAAAAAAATACCATCCAACTCACTTACATTTGCAATCCTCTTTCAAAACAAACCAAAAGCAATCGTGAAAAACAAGTACGTTGACCTCATCAACCAAACTTTCTACTTCCCCACGGAAGAGTTCAAGCTCGACAGCAACGACAATCTTGAATTCCATGGAATCCCCATAATGGACCTCATCGAACAGTATGGAACTCCATTGAAATTCACGTATTTGCCCAAAATTTCTGAGAACATTCAGAAAGCAAGGACATGGTTTAACGTAGCCATCGCCAAAGCCGACTACCAGGGTAAATACTACTATTGTTACTGTACCAAAAGCAACCACTTCTCTCACGTCATCGACGAAGTACTTAAAAACAATGTTCATATCGAAACCTCATCGGCCTTCGACATCAACATCCTAGAGAACTTATTCGATCAAGGCAAAATCAGTAAAGACAAATTCATTGTCTGCAACGGCTTCAAGCGTGAAAACTACATCGAAAACATTGCAAACCTGATCAACAATGACTGGACCAACGTAATCCCCGTCATGGACAACAGCAATGAAATCGATTTACTCACCAAATACACAGACAAACCCGTAACAGTTGGAATTAGAATTGCCGCAGAAGAAGAACCCAAGTTCGAGTTTTACACCTCTCGACTAGGCATCGGATACAAAGACTTGGTCAATTTCTATCGCACCAAAGTAAAGCGAAACAAAAATGTAAAGTTGAAAATGCTCCACTTTTTCATCAACACGGGCATCTATGACACCGCTTACTATTGGAACGAATTGCACAAGTGCTTGAAAGTGTATTGCGAGTTAAAACAAGAATGTCCAGACCTCGACACCCTCAATATTGGTGGCGGATTCCCCATCAAAAACTCGCTCACTTTCGATTACGACTATGAATACATGGCCACCGAGATCGTGAGTCAGATTAAACAGGTTTGCACAGAGAACAACATCCCGGAGCCAGACATTTTCACCGAGTTTGGTTCTTTCACCGTGGGAGAATCGGGCGGAAACATTTATTCGGTTTTGGATCAAAAATCCCAGAACGACCGCGAAAAATGGAACATGATTGACTCAAGTTTCATGACCACCCTCCCCGATGCTTGGGCCATCAATAAGAAGTTTATCATGCTCCCCATCAACCGATGGAACGAAGAGCAAGAACGTGTATTGTTGGGCGGCATAACCTGCGACAGCGACGACTATTACAACTCTGAGCAGCACGTAAACGCCATATACTTACCCAAATACGACCCCGAAGACCCATTGTATTTGGGATTCTTCAATACGGGGGCCTACCAGGAGAGCATCGGCGGCTATGGCGGCATTCAACATTGCTTAACACCTGCACCCAAACATGTCATCATTGATTGCGATGAAAACGGCGAACACCACTTCAGACTTTTCTCTAAAGAACAGAGTTACAAGAGCATGCTGAAGACCTTGGGGTATATGTAAGCCAGCACCCACCAAATTGGTGACAAAAGTTACACGATAAACCCCTGTTTTGCGAACAAAATCGCGAAATTTGTGTTTACAAATCGACTATGACTGAATCACATTATACTGACAATGCTGGTAGCGGCGCGAAATGCCCTTTCAACCACGGCAACATGAGAAAAATGGCAGGCGGAGGCACCCAAAATCAAGACTGGTGGCCCAACCAATTGAACCTCCAAGTTCTGCGTCAGCACAGTAACCTTTCCAATCCTTTAGGTGAGGACTTTAATTATGCGGAAGCCTTTAATGCCTTGGATTATGATGCCATGAAAAAGGACATCATGGACTTGATGAACCAGTCGCAAGATTGGTGGCCCGCAGATTATGGGCACTACGGTCCTTTCTTCATTCGAATGGCCTGGCACAGCGCCGGCACCTATCGTACCTCTGATGGTCGCGGTGGCGCGGGAGCCGGAATGCAGCGATTTGCGCCCTTGAATAGCTGGCCCGACAATACCAACCTCGACAAAGCGCGTTTGTTGCTTTGGCCCATCAAACAGAAATACGGACAGGCCATTTCATGGGCTGATTTGATGATCTTGGCTGGCAATTGCGCCCTCGAATCCATGGGATTGAAAACCTTTGGCTTCGCGGGCGGTAGAGCCGACGTATGGGAACCCGAAACCGTTTATTGGGGATCTGAGCGTGAGTGGCTTGCCGACAAACGATACAAAGGCGACCGTGAATTGGAAAACCCCTTGGCGGCGGTTCAAATGGGCTTGATCTACGTGAACCCAGAAGGCCCCAACGGCAACCCCGACCCCATTGCCTCTGCGCGCGACATTCGTGAGACTTTCAAACGCATGGCGATGGACGATTACGAGACGGTGGCGTTGATTGCTGGTGGACACACTTTCGGTAAAACACACGGTGCGGCAGATCCAAGCAAACACGTTGGACCCGAGCCTGCAGGCGCCGATATCACACAGCAAGGCATGGGCTGGAAAAACACGTTCGGAACCGGAAATGGTGGCGATACCATCACCAGTGGTTTGGAGGGTGCATGGACAACCACACCAACCCAATGGAGCAATAATTATTTTGAGAACTTATTCGGTTACGAGTGGGAATTGACCAAAAGTCCGGCTGGCGCTCAACAATGGAAACCCAAAGGCGGTGCAGGTGAAGGCTTGGTGCCCGATGCCCATGATGCATCAAAAAAGCATGCGCCATTCATGTTGACCACCGATTTGGCGTTGCGTTTCGACCCTTCTTATGAGAAAATCTCTCGCCATTTTTTGGAGAACCCCGAAGAATTTGCAGATGCGTTTGCCCGTGCTTGGTTCAAATTAACTCACCGCGACATGGGACCAAAAGACCGCTATTTGGGTCCTGAAGTACCCGCTGAAGTATTGATTTGGCAAGACCCCATTCTAGCAAATCACTTTGCGGCATTGGATGCATCGGACATCGCCCAAATGAAAGGCATCATCGCAAATTCAGGCTTGAGCGTATCACAATTGGTGTCGACCGCCTGGGCTTCTGCCTCTACTTTCCGTGGATCAGACAAACGCGGCGGCGCCAACGGTGCTCGCGTGAGATTGGCACCACAGAAATACTGGAAAGTAAACAATCCTTCCCAACTGACACAGGTGTTGCATGCTTTGGAGAAAATCCAAACATCGTTCAACGCTTCGTTGGGCGGCGGAAAAGGCATTTCATTGGCCGATACCATTGTCTTGGCTGGTTGCGTGGGTGTTGAAATGGCGGCGAAAAACGCAGGCCACACCATTGAAGTCCCCTTCACAGCGGGCAGAGGTGACGCTACAGAAAAAGAAACCGATGTTGAATCATTCTCTGTATTGGAACCCCATGCCGATGCTTTCAGAAATTATAACAGCCACCATCGATTGGGCAGCGCGGAAGAATTGATGATTGACCAAGCGCAATTGTTGAATCTAACGGCGCCTGAAATGGCCATATTGTTGGGTGGTATGCGTGTTTTAAATACCAACTTTGACAATTCGAAGCACGGGGTTTTCACCCACAGACCGGAATCATTGACAAACGACTATTTCGTAAATCTGCTCGATTTCAATACCACTTGGTCGGCCGTTTCTGAGCACCAAGATGAATTCGTAGGCAAAAACCGCCACACCGGTGAAACTGTGTGGACAGGCACGCGTGTAGATTTGATTCTCGGATCAAATTCTGAATTGCGCGCCATTGCCGAAGTATATGGTTATCCCGCTGCAGAAAAGAAATTCATTCACGATTTTGTATCCACTTGGAACAAAGTGATGAATTTGGATCGTTTCGATTTGTAATTCAATTTTTAACCCTTCTGGAAACCGCAAACAGGCCTATGTTTGCGGTTTCTTTTTTTACTCATGGCACAAGACCCTTTACACGGCATAACATTGGAGCGAATCATCACCGAACTACAGGAAGAATTTGGCTGGGAACAGCTGGCCGAAAAAATTCGCATCAACTGCTTTTATGAAAACCCAAGTGTATCGTCTAGTTTAAAGTTCTTAAGGAAAACACCCTGGGCGAGAAAGAAAGTTGAAGACTTATACATTTATACCGTAATAAAGAAGCGTACCAACTAAAGGGACCCTTCCGCCCATTTCAATCCCTATTGTTATTGTAAGTGGTAAAGTGAAAACTTTGTTCATTCCTATTTGTTAATTAATTATAAATCAACAAAATGGGACAGAAATACACCAAAATCAGTTCGCTATTTAATCGATTGGCAACATTATTCTTGTCCGCCAAAACCAAGGCGCTTGGTGAAAAAGCAATCCTCAGGATTGCCATTCTCAGTTACCTGGGACATTTGGCCATTATATATCTATCCACGCACTCTGAAAGTCCAAGTCAACACAATTTACTAAACAATCCCATTTCCGCTATTTATACTCCATTTTCGTTTATTCTGATTTACGAAGTATATCTACTCATATTCTATTTGCCCAAGTCAACCTCAGTTTACATTGCCAAACAATATGAAATTATCACACTCATTGTAATCCGAAGAATATTTAAGGACATCGGAAATATCAACCTGAGTTCAAATTGGTTCCAAAACCCAAACGACCTTCAATTCACTTTTGATACAATTACGTCGCTCATCTTATTTTTGCTGATTTACTTTTTTTACAAGAATATCAAGCAACACAAAAAACAAGATGACCTAGACATCCGCGACCAAAAAACACAATCTTACTTCATACAATTAAAGCAAGCGATTGCCTTTATTCTCGTACCGATATTGTTTATTTTGGCTTCAACATCGCTCTATCGATGGATTATGGAAGCTGTGGTAAATAACTCCGCCGACATTACTTCTCTCAAGAATGTAAACAATGTGTTCTTCGATGAATTCTTTAACATACTGATCATCGTGGATGTACTGTTGTTGTTAACCTCTTTCTTTTACTCCGATAAGTTTCACACAATCATTAGAAACTCTGGATTTGTCATTTCCACAATACTGATCAAAATTTCATTTTCAGTGGATGGCATCATGAACAATGCACTGATTATTGGATCGGTCTTGTTTGGACTTGGAATACTTCACATTTATAATCTTTTCGAGTCACTAAGGAACTTTCCGAATCAAAGTGATTGATTTTATTCACACAAAGGTAGATTTTCGTACTATTTTAGAAATCGCTCTCATTTTGATGTAAAATCACACCAAAGAAGTGGTTTTTGACAATACATCCTCTATACATAGGGCGGCCTTTCGGCCGCCCTATGTTATTTTTGTCGGGCCGACATCCAAGCAAACCATGATCGAAACAACCCGCATCGTTTGAATGGGAAAACCTACCCTGTCGCTGGATGGAAATCCATAAAAAACCATTAACCAATCATGCAAAAAAACGTAGACCTTTACTTCGTAGATGGCTGCGGCCGCTGCTCACTGCACGCCACCCCTGCCTGCAAAGTCCACACCTGGGCCGAGGAACTTCAACTGCTTCGGGGCATCATGCTCAACGCCGGACTCATCGAAACCATCAAGTGGGGTTGCCCTTGTTACGTAAATCAAGACAATAAAAACATCGCCATGGTGGTGGCTTTCAAGCAATACGCGAGTATCAACTTTTTCAAGGGCATGCTCATGAAAGACCCACACAACTTGTTGCAGGTCTCTGGTGAAAACGCCCAAGCGGCCAAACATTTAAAATTCACCTCGCCCCAACAGGTCATCGATCAACAATCGATCATCGCGGAATACATCCAAGAAGCCATCGAACTAGAATCCAGCGGAGCAAAAATTGAATTCAAACAAAAGCATGAACTCGAATTCCCTCAGGAGCTGCTCGATAAATTTGAACAAGACCCTGCTTTTCGCGAGAAATTCATGGCCCTCACACCCGGCCGCCAACGTGGATACAACCTGCATTTTACCGGCGCAAAACAATCAGCCACCCGCACAGCACGCATCGAAAAGTTTGTCCCAAAAATCATGAAGGGGTTGGGATTCCACGATTAATCATCGTCAAATCTTCTTTCGGCTTTGCCAAAAATGGATCAGCCCAAGCCCCGTAACAACGATGGCTGCATTCAGGATCAAACTTTCATAGCCAATCACATACGCCCCAAACCAGGGCTGTCCATGCACATCGGTCTGAAACCATACGCGTTCTAATGCGTTAAACTTCGTCGCCTCCCTGCCAGCAGACCAAACCCCTGTGGCGTCGCTCAACTTGAGAAAGTAGGTAATCAACGGCGAAGCAATACACCAAAGCACTACAGCCCATCCCTGAGGCTTCCATTGGGTATAAATGCCCACAGCAAACAAGGCCAGCAACGGCCCATATGTATAAGTGGCCACCATCAGCACGGTATCTATCAATGAACTTTCATTAAGCCAATGAAACAATAGGATGCAGAAGAACAAGGCCACCGCAAATCCCAAATGCAACGTTTGTCGAATCCGTTTTTTTCGCGCATCGTCATAGCCCAACCTGTCGCCTCCCAGTCCCAGAAAATCGTGATAAACACTTGTTGTTAGTGTGGTTAATACGCTATCGGCACTGCTAAATGTAGCTGCACTCAAACCCAATACAAAGGCAAACGGCACTAGCCACGCAACCCCAAACAAGGAAAGTCCCCCCAACGCCAACATCGGAAAAATGCCATCGGTGCTGGGCTTGCCATTAAGCAGAGGAATTTCCAACGAATACTTTGCCAAATACGCATGCAACATCACCCCCAAACTGAGGAAGAACACATTCACCAACATCACCACAATCCCGGTGGTTACCATGTTTTTTTGTGCATCTTTGAGCGATTTACAGCTCAAATTTTTCTGCATCATGTTCTGATCCAGCCCCGTCATGGCAATACACATTGCCGCTCCACCCAAAAATTGTTTCCAAAAATTCAGTTTGCTGTTGCCGTCCCAAACAAATACCTCACTCATCTCAGCATCCATGATTCGCTGCCATGGCGATGGTCCTACACCCTTTTGCCAAAAATCAATCCATTCGAGTCCATCGGCCAATGCAACCACACAGATCAACACCCCACCGATCAAGAACACACTTTGTAAGGCATCCGTTACCACCAACGTTTTGATTCCGCCTTTCATGGTATACGCCAAAATCAAGGCGATAATTACAATGACCGACAAAAAAAAAGGCACCCCCATCGGACCAAACAAGTAGGTTTGCAGAATGGCCACCGTGAGAAACAATCGGGCTGCGCTGCCGAGCAAACGCGACAATACAAAAAAAGACGCTCCAACCCGTTGATGTTCCAAACCCAATCGAGTACCCAAATACGTATAAATGGAGGTCAGATTTTCGCGGTAATACAAGGGCAAAAGTACGTAAGCGATCACCAAATAGCCTGCCACATAGCCAAAGACCACCTGCATGTAGCTCCAGTGGGCCACATTCACCGCACCCGGCACAGATATGAATGAAACACCACTCATGCTGTCACTGAGCATTCCCAATGCCACCATCCACCACAGGCTCTGTTTGTTACCAACAAAATAACCATCGTCGTTGGCTTTCCTTCCTGTGACATATCCAACAGCCAACAGCATAAAAAAATATAAGGCCAAGGCCAGCAAAATCAAATAGGGACTCATGGCGTGATTTTCTTTTTGGGTAAATTCAATAATACGCGCAACGATTCATCGTTGTATTGCTGCTCTGGGGCAATCTGTAACGGCAGATACATCAGGCTGTTGGTTTTTATTTCGAGTTTCCGAAAGACATCGCCGCTCAATGTGTAGATCCGCCCTTCCGTATCCTTGGCAGCAAAAAAGGAGACGCGTGCAGGATCAATATGCAACGAAAACTCTCGCAATTTTTGGACCCCAGTAACCAATTGCGGACCTACAGAAAATACCTGCACACAATCGGGCTTCTTCAGTCCCATCACCCACTGCGATACATCAATGGGGGCTTGTCCCTGATCGGCCACCACCACATTGATACTTACCACAGAATCTGCCGCCTGGGGCGATGCCCATGCAAACCGACCCAAACTGCGGATTTTGAAATCGCTACGCACCATTACTTTGGGCAACCCCGCTGTTTCCAAGGCGAGCAGCGAAGTCTGTTGATACTCCTTTTGCCAAACCTGCTGCTGATATACCTCAAATGCATGGTTCTTTTGCGCTTTCAATGCCATCACTTGTCGGATCAACTTTTCGAACTTCACCTGTTCTCGACTCGCTTTCTTGGGATTGCTGGCCCATCGTGTCTTTGGTTGCAACAATTCAATTTGCCACAATCCCTCAGCACTGCGCATCATCAACACCAACTGACTCCCTGTTTGATAAAAGTCGATATCCCAGAATTTGTGCAATCGAAAAAACTCATCCATAACCGCCTTGCGCTCCCATTGGGTTCGAAATGCCAAAGGATAGTCTCTCAGCGGTTTCAGCTCGGGAAACAGCAGTTCTGTTTTATCGTACACCACCATTTCAAACACCCCTTTTTCCGTAGCTTCCTTCCCTTGATATTTTCTTACGCCTACCATACCCCTACCGCGCCGGAGCACAAATTGCTGGTCGTTCTGGGCTTTGTCGCCCACCCGAGCCACGTAAAATTCCGAAAATTTGGCAATCGCCTGTGTACTCTCATCAGGATTTAACAGATAATTGTATCCTTGAGTATTGATTCTTTCCGATAATCCTACGCGGTTCACGGAAGTCTGTATCGCCGCTGTTTTTCTGCCCGAATAAAACTGATAAAAATCTAGGGCTGCTTTATTTTCATCCGGAAAGTTATAATCGTAGTCATAGTAATTGCGCCATCTCTTAGATTTCGCATCCCAAGCATAAAACCGCGCATTGTAATTCGGCGCTCCGGCAAATCGAACTTCAATAAAATACCCATCCTTCACCTGCAAGATTTCACGGCCCGAAAAAGCCTCGATGTCTAACACCAGAGGCGCAGACAACACAAACGATTTCCCCGCACTATCCAACCAAAGTGGAGGCGCATAGGCCATTTGTCGCTGTGCATCACTCATCGACTTCAATCGCAATTGATAACTTCCCAACCAGTCTTTGCCTTCACTGTTCACCATGCATCCTTTGGGAATCATCACCACCAAAGAACCATCGGCCGCATACAATCTGTCCTCCCCGTTATTACCCTCAAACTCATACCACCCTTCGGTAAAATCATGCAGCAACGGCTCTGAGATGGGCTTGGGGAAATTCGAACGCCCTTGCAGAGCGGTCAATGGTACCGATATCGCAAAATCATTATACTTTTCACCCTCAGGATCCGCAACAACCGCGCCTTGATCGGCCGCCACCAACACCGGAAAATACGCGGCCAAGAAACGTTGTTCCGCCGCCAACAAATTGGGATCGGTGCTCAAATAATGCAATGAAATGGGATGAATCACACTTTGCTCCTCCGTGGCCCCGTTGCGCTTGGTCATCACCCGCTTGTTCTCGTAAAATCCAACTTGAATAGACATGTCTCCCAACAAGGTAATGTCCTTTTCCATCATCCATGAAGCATTGTCGATCAGCATCAGTCGTTTCAACTTCACCAGCGATTTCGTTGCCGATGGCAGGTGATACAAGCGATCCAACGACAAACTCAATTCCTCAATCCCAGGCAAATAGGTTTTCACTGCATCCACGGCCATCTCAGCCTCTTTCTGATTGTAGGGAGCAACCAAACCAATGCGCTTGCAGTTTTTCCACTCTTTGAAAAAAATATAATCATCGGGCACAGTTTGGAAGACCAGGGTTACACCCGGAATCAACGACCAATTTTTGCTCATCAGCAAAGCATCTTCTTTGCCATCGGGCACGTGCAGCACCAAACTGTGCAACCACTCCAATTGCGTCAAATCCTCATCGGAAAGAATCCCCTGAAAACGCTGAAGCACGGCTTCTTCGAGATTGTCGAGGCGACCCAACACTTGGGCCACACGGGCAATATCCACCTCTGCCGACACACGAATTCGCTGTGTTTGGGCGAATGCCGATAGGTGGGTTGACAAGTAATCCAAATCCGCGGGCGATGTCACCTCCACGTACAGCGAATACCCCGGAATGGCCGCTTTTGGTTTTACGTAGGCCGTTTGTGCCTTTAGCTCAGAAAAAGTCAACAGGCCAACAAAGGCGACCGTCCATGAAAGGATCGAATAGAAACTAAACTTTTTTAAAACCACTTACCGAAAAGTCCACCCATTTTACCCAAAATCCCCAAGTCGATGCCCAAAAACTGCATAACCCCCCGGGGCGTGGACGGATGGCCTCCTTCTTCAAATTTGGCTTTCAATCCCGCCAAAACAAAGCCCAAGATATGCACAGCCAAATTCTTTTTGCGATCGGTTTCCCAATCTAGTCCATAGTATGATGAAACACATTGATCGATCAACCGTTGGTAGTACTCACTATTTTGAAGTGCTTCAGCACCTCCACCCATCAAGGTTTGCAGTTCTTTGATCTTGCCAGACATCATCAGCGTTTGCATATACTGCAAGGCCGATTGTACAGTCAGGTCTACATAGACCTCGGATTGTGATTCTGTTAGCCCTAACGTTTTTCCGTGAAGCCCATGGAATTCCCCTTTAAAGTCGTTGATATACGATTGCAATTTCATATCGAAGGATTGGGCCACAACCTCAAGCCGCTTAACTTGTGGGTGAGTTCCCCCGAAACACGGTTAACAATGCCTTGCGGGGTTATTTGATCGATGCGAACTTTTCCATAGGCATGAATGATTCGATCATCATCGAGCAATATCCCAACATGCACAACTTTGCCTTCTGCATTCGAGAAATAGGCCAAATTTCCTGGCCTGCGCTGATCCCACAAGCAGGGCTGCCCAACAACGGCCTGCTGATACGCATCTCTGGGCATGGCAACATTCAGTATTTGTCCAACCGATTGAACCAAGCCACTACAGTCGATGCCCCAAATCGATCGACCGCCCCACAAATAGGGGGTATTCAAGAAGGCCTTCGCCGCTGCCGCGGCTCCGGCCACCAGGTATTTACCCGTGCGATAATAATAATGCCGACCCTCTATCTGAATCCTGTCATCCACAAACCGGCTCCCCGGCGACAACCCAATCACATCCCCATCCTCCCCCAAATAAAATGCCCCCACCTCACGAACGGTTTGCCATTCTTCGTGCTTGTATTCGCCCCAATTCCCCAAGTACAACCCAGGAACCCAGCCCAAATAGCCATCGCGATCCACCCGCACATGCAACCACTCCCCTTCAGAAGCCAACACCGTACAGGTCTCTCCAAACAGCAACGAACTCACCATCTCGCCCTTGGAGTGACTGATCGACCTAAGAGGCGCCCAAGACTGAAGACAGATTCGTTGATTCATCGTTACAAATGCAATCGCTCTTTGCGATCCAATAAAACCGCCTTACTCTCAACGTGATCGGGGTCTGGAACGCAACAATCTACCGGACAAACCGCCGCGCATTGAGGCTCCTCGTGAAACCCTGTGCACTCCGTGCATTTGTCGGGCACGATAAAATATACCTCCTGACTTACAGGCGCAAACTTCGTATTTACATCAACCAACGCACCGCTGGCCAATAAAAACTCCCCCGTAACTTCGGTACCATCCGCTATGGCCCACTCCACGCCTGGTTCATAAATGGCGTTGTTCGGACATTCCGGCTCGCAAGCCCCGCAGTTGATGCACTCTTCTGTGATGATAATTGCCATAATTCTATCACAAAGTTAACACCCTTTCAGTAACTTCGACCCAAATTTTAACACACAAATCCATGGAAATTGCCATTCTGTCTGACATTCACGACAATCTTAAAAATCTGCAAACAGTAACCGACCAAATCAAAGCCCGCGGCATCCAAACCGTCATTTGCTGTGGAGACTTTTGTGCACCGTTCGTGATGAAGCAACTTGGCGCCACCGGATTAACCATTCACGCCGTTTGGGGCAACAACGATGGCGACTGTTTCAAACTCACCCAAATCGCTGCTCAATTTCCCAACATCAAATTGTATGGCGAATATATTGGCGACGAAGACTGTTTACTCGAAATCGATGGCATCCGCTTCGGTGTTACCCACTACCATTTCTACGCAAAAGCCATGGTAAAAACTGGCTGGTTTGATGTGGTTTGCTTTGGACATTCACACAAAGTACACCGACAAAAATTCGGCAATGCCCTGCTCCTCAACCCCGGCGAGGTTGGTGGAATCATGGGTACTGCCACCTATGCACTCTACGACACCCAACTCAGGGGCTCCGAAATCATCGAAATCGACTCACTCAATTAGAGCGCTGCCAACACCGATGGATGGGCGTGTGTGCGAATGTGTTCAACGATGGTGGCCACATTTTCATCGGCAGGACCATTGTTTTGAATCACCAAATCGCAGCGATTGCGGTGCGGCAAAATATGATTGTTGTAGGCGGGCATCACATGATGCTCCCATTGGTGCAAACTGCGCTTCATTGGGATCCCTCTTTCACGGATATCTCGCTCTATCCGTCGGTTAAAACACAAGTCTAAGTCGCAATCCACAAAAATTCGGTAATTCAACAGCGAATCCACGGCGGAATAATCCATCACAAACAACCCCTCTACCAACAAAATTGGGGCGGGATTCACAATTTCTGTCTGCTCTGGGGCGTCGTAATTCTCGAATTGGTATTTTTTAATCACCACAGGTTTGTAGGCAATCAAATTCAACAAATCTTCGTGAAAACGCTCCGAAAACAAGGCCGATGGCAGATCATAGTTGGCCTCGCCATGGGCATCAATGTGTTGCATTTCCAAAGGCTTGTAGTAATCGTCAAACCCCACCACCGTTACTTTATCGCCCAGCGCCTTTTTCAACGCCTCCACATAATAGGTTTTGCCCGCACCCGACAACCCGGTTAATCCCAGCACAAATGGCTCAATCATCGCAGACACGCTTTATTTCTTTTTAACCTTGATATACTTTTCCTTCACCAAATTTCCTTCGATGTCATAGGTTTGCTTCAACAGCGGCAATCCTTGATTGTCGTAGAATAGCCATTCGCCTACCATTTCACCGTCATCGTCATAGGTCCCTTCGCGCTGCTGATAATGACTCACCATGCCGTGTTTCCAGGGACCGTATTTCAAACCATCGCGGTACACCCCTTCCGATTCGATTTTCAGTTCGATACGCTTGGTAGCCTCGTTGGGCACCTCTCTCACCTCTACAAAACGACCTTCGAGCAATCCATTGTAATAATTTTCAATTCGAAGCGTATCGCCAAAGGCATTGTACTGTACAAACGCCCTATGTTTTTTGCCATTACTCCAAGAAGACTCGGCGATTAAATTACAGCTAACGGCATCCCAAACGCGGGATATACTGTCGTGCTCCCCGTTTTTATAGTAATCTTCGCTGGCCGCACATCCATTGCGATGGAACAGGTAAAAACGACCGTTGGGCACACCCATTTTGTATTCTTTGATGTATCGCAGCACGGAATCTGGATAAAACGCGATCACCGGCCCGTTAGGCACATCATTCACAAACGTGGCGATTTGCTCCGTTTTACCATTGTCGTAGTAGCTGATAGACTCGCCATTTCTCACCCCTCGATTGTAGTGCTTGCTGTATTGGGTAACGCCATTCAAATAGAAGCCTTTTACAACATTGTGTAAGCTATCGTCGAGGAATTCTCCCGAAGCCACAACAATGCCTGTTTTTTCATCGGCATATTGAAAAAGCCCATTTTTCTTGCCATTGGCCCATGTTTCGCTGGCCACAAAGATGCCCTTTTCGGTATTTTCTTGGTATTTCCCTTGCTTCAACCCATTGACATACCCTTGCTCAGTGTACACGCGGTTATTGGGCCACATCACCAAGGCAATTCCGGTAAAAGGAGCCATTCCCACAATCTCTTTTCCTTGCTTCACTGGCGCGTAGGCAATGTCGTTTCGCATCTCCAATGCCGAGGCCAAAATTTTGCGCACGGGCTCAGAGATAATGTCCGATTTTACCGGCTTGGCCTTGCCAACCTTTGATGCCGCTGACATGGATTTTGCCAAGGCGAGATCTTGCGCCAATTCCTCGCGACTCTGACCGGTTGGTGACATCGATCCGTTTTGCGGGGTTTGGGCCATGGACATTCCAACGAGCACAAGAAGGAAACTGAAGATGAAATGGCGTTTCATGAAATTAATTTTTTTTCAAAATTAACGGCCTGTGTTAGATTTGTAGTCCCCGATTTTCCCACATCATGGATCAATTTTCTTGGATCAGCGAATTCTGCGAGTCAAAACCCGTGGTTACAGCGGAGTTCCCTTTCGATGAAACCACCTTGGTTTGGAAAGTCGCGGGAAAGATGTTTTGCTTGGGCGATATCCAAGCCTTCGATCACATCGCTTTAAAATGCGACCCAGAAAGAGCCCTGACACTGCGTGAATCCTATCCACAAATTACCGGAGCCTTTCACATGAACAAAACCCATTGGAACGACATTCACTTGGATGGATTGCCGCAATCATTTGTTGCAGAACTCATTCAACACAGTTACGACATTGTGGTACAGAAATTGCCAAAGAAAACCCGAGAAATAATTCAAACGACATGAAACATACCGCACTTTCATTTGCTGCGATGGCAGTGAGCGCCCTCAGCTTCGCTTCGGGCTCCAATCATACAAACAACTCAAACATGGATAACCAGCATTTAGAACTCGATGGCGAGCCGGCTTTGGCCGACGGCCTTTATGCCGCAATGGAAACCAGCAAAGGCACCATTTTATTGCAATTGCACTACAAAGAAACACCCCTTACCGTCTGCAACTTCGTAGGATTGGCGGAAGGAAAAATCACCAACAGTGCCAAACCGTTGGGAACCCCATTTTACGACGGGTTGAAATTTCACCGCGTGATCGACAACTTCATGATCCAAGGGGGAGACCCCGCAGGGAACGGTACTGGCGGACCTGGATATCAGTTCGATGACGAGTTCGTTCCTACGTTGAAGCATGTAGGTCCGGGCGTATTGTCTATGGCCAATGCAGGTCCCGGCACCAACGGTTCACAATTTTTCATTACCCACGTGGCTACCCCCTGGTTGGATGATGCGCACACGGTTTTTGGCAAAGTGATTACCGGTCAAGAAGTGGTGAATGCAATCAAGCAAGACGACATATTGACTTCTGTAAAGATCATCCGCAAAGGAAAAGAAGCGAAGGCCTATGTTGCCGATGATGCTACCTTCCAAAAGTTGAAAGCGAGCGCTGCTGCGCGCGCCGAAGAAGCAATCAAAGCGGCATCTGCAGGATTTGAAACTTGGGTTAAAACCAACTATCCAACAGCACAAAGAACCAAATCGGGTTTGTGGTATGTTGTAGAGCAAGCAGGAACCGGCGCTCAAGCAGTGGCTAGCAAAACCGTTGCCGTGCACTATGCGGGCAAGTTGGACAACGGACAAGAGTTCGACAATTCATTCAAACGGGGTCAGCCCATTGAGTTCAAATTGGGCCTTGGCCAAGTCATCCCAGGATGGGACGAAGGCATTGCGTTGATGAGTGAAGGCGCCAAATACAAGTTGATCATTCCTTCGAACTTGGGCTACGGAAAACGCGGTGCAGGCGGGGTGATTCCTCCCAATGCAACGTTGATTTTCGACACCGAATTGATTTCAGTAAAATAAGGTTTTGCGCTAAGCGCAAAGGCATTTCAACAAAGGGAGGGCGGCCGCGAATGCGGCCGCCCTCCCTTTGTTGAAAACTACCGAATTAATTTCCTCATTCACCTTTGCTGATTTGGTTAATTTTGTATCCCGTAACATCACATTCTCGAAAGAGAAAATTCACATGAAAAAAGCAAAATACATCTTTGTTACGGGGGGCGTAACATCATCATTGGGAAAAGGCATCGTGGCCGCATCCCTCGCAAAACTCTTGCAAGCACACGGCTTCAGAACAACCATCCAAAAATTCGACCCCTACATCAATGTGGATCCAGGCACGCTCAACCCCTACGAGCACGGCGAATGTTATGTTACCGAAGATGGTGCCGAAACCGACCTCGACCTCGGCCACTATGAACGCTTTTTGAACGTCCCCAGCTCTCAAGCCAATAACGTTACCACCGGTCGCGTATATCAAACTGTCATCGAAAATGAACGTCGGGGCGACTACCTCGGAAAAACCGTTCAAGTGATTCCGCACATAACCGACGAAATCAAGCGCAGAATGAAAATCTTGAGCGAAAATGGCGAGTTTGACATCGTAATCACCGAAATCGGTGGTACCGTGGGCGATATCGAATCTCTCCCCTATGTGGAAAGCATGCGTCAGCTGCTGTGGGAAGAAGGCCATGAAAATGCCTTGGTGGTACACCTGACTTTGATTCCCTATTTGAGCGCTGCCGGCGAGCTAAAAACCAAACCCACCCAACACAGCGTGAAGCAGTTGTTGGAATTGGGGGTTCAGCCCGATGTATTGGTTTGTAGAACCGAACGTCCCATCACCGCTGAAATCCGTCGCAAATTGGCCCTGTTCTGCAACGTACAACCCAATGCGGTTATCGAAGCGATGGACCTAAAAACCATTTACGAAGCCCCTCTGGCGATGTTGAAGGAAAAGCTCGACAAAGTGGTATTAACCAAACTGAAATTAAGCACCAAGCACGAACCCGATTTGGACCAATGGCGTGATTTCTTGTTCAAATTGGAACACCCCAAATCAGAGGTAAACATCGCTTTGGTGGGAAAATATGTAGAGCTGCCAGACGCCTACAAATCTATCAATGAAGCGTTTATCCACGCCGGCGCCAGCAATGAATGCAAAGTAAGGGTAACCTATGTAAACTCTGAAATGTTGACCATCGAGAATGCGGCCAAGAAACTGTCGGGGTTTGATGGCGTATTGGTTGCACCTGGCTTCGGCCACCGGGGCATTGAAGGCAAACTGGGAGCCATTCGTTACGTGAGAGAAAACAACATCCCCTTTTTTGGCATTTGCTTGGGCATGCAATGTTCGGTAATTGAATTTGCCAGAAACGTCTGTGGGATGAAAGGGGCTTTCAGTACCGAGATGGACGCTGAAACACCTTATCCGGTGATTGATTTGATGGATGGACAAAAAGACCTCACCCAAAAAGGCGGCACCATGCGTTTGGGGGCTTACGATTGCAAATTGGAAAAAGATTCCAAGGCTTACAAGGCCTATGGCAAAGGGATGATCAGCGAGAGACACCGTCACCGCTATGAATTCAACGACAAATACAAAAAACAAATTGAGGAGTCCGGCATGCGAATCACCGGTACAAACCCCAAGACAGGGTTGGCCGAAATTGTAGAAATTGCCACGCATCCGTTCTTTGTAGGGGTACAATTTCACCCAGAATTAAAGAGTACCGTTGCCAATCCACATCCTTTGTTTGTGAAGTTTGTGAAGGCTTGCATGAAATAATCGCATTCGATTTTTCTACCCAATAAAAAGGGGCTGAGTATTTCTCAGCCCCTTTTTATTGAAACACAGATTCAAATTATCGTTTTGGCATCAATCAATGGCGATGCACGAGAACGATATCGGTGTACACCGGCAGGTGATCAGAAAAACCGTTCGTGTATTTTTTTCCGGCGAAGGTTCGCAGTGGCCAGCCATCGTATTTGTTTCCATCATGTTGCAGCATCCAGGGGCGTTTGTAAACGTTGATATGGGGCTGCTGTTCGATATGGGTGGCATCGCTGGCATTGGCCAGTCCATCATGTCGATGGAGGTTGGCATAATACAGGGGTCGGCTGAGCATGATTTGATCGAACATATTCCACCCGGTGTGCCAGGCCAATGTGCCCAAGGTGCTATCAGCGGCACGGGCGGTAAAGGCCAAATTGACGATGGAGTGATATTCATCGCCCGCATGAAGTCCTTCGGTAATGGATGGGTCTTCAGGATCATCGTTAAAGTCGCCCATCAGCAGGTAATTGGCGGGGATGGTTGGGTTGTTTTGCAGGGTTTGTGCGAGGGAAGCGGCGGCGGCCATGCGGCTTGCCGCACTGGCCGCGCCGCCCCGCCTGCTGGGCCAATGGTTCACGAATATCGCCAACGAATCGCCGGTAACTCGCTCCACCAAATGCACCCGCAAAATATCGCGCGTTTTGTAGCCATCGGGCAGCGTAACTGGGGTTGTATAAACCCCTGAGGTATAAAATTTCTTTCGGTTGTACAACAAGGCCACATCAATCCCCCGGGCGTCGGGCGACTCCCGATGTACAATCTCATAATGAGAACCCATAGGCCTGCGATCAATTTCGGTTGGGTTGTTACGGCTATCTCCAGCCATCATGCTCACGCAATGTTTGCACAAATCTTCCAACACAAAAGCATTCTCCACTTCCACCACCCCCAAAATGTCTGGCGAAATACTGTCGATCACCTTCGCCATATTATTCAATTTGTTCTCATACCGCTGGGTATTCCATCGGTTTTCAGCATTGGGAAGAAATTCGGCATCGTCGTTCGGACCATCAATCGTATCAAACAGATTTTCCAAATTATAAAAGGCAACGCGAAATGGCGCCACCTTAACATCAGTCGATTGTACATCGTAAATCTCCCCGGGGTACGGGGGCTCAGGGGCAACTTTCAAACGGTGCTTGTTACTACCCAACGAACCACAGGCAGAAAACCCAAGCAACATCAATGAAAGGAGGACAATCATTGTCGACCGACGACTATTACAGCGTAACATGCCACAAAGATACAACGGCCACAAAGGAATCAAACCCGTTAATGATCGTTGTAATTGAAACTGCAGAGCGCAGCGACGAAGAAAGGGCGTTCTAAAAAACAGCGACTTAACGACTGTAATTGGGGGCTTCACGGGTAATGGCCACATCATGGGGATGGCTTTCGCGCATACCCGCATTGGTGATGCGAACAAATTTCGACGTTTGAAGCTCATCGATGGTAGCAGAACCACAATAGCCCATACCGGCGCGAATTCCACCCACCAATTGGTACAATACTTCGGCAACTTGACCTTTATATGCCACAGAACCCACGATGCCTTCGGGGACCAATTTGGCCACTTCTTCCTCTGCATCTTGGAAGTATCGGTCTTTGGAACCATCTTTCATCGCTTCGATACTGCCCATACCACGATAACTCTTCACTTTTCGACCTTCGAAGAAAGTAGTTTCTCCTGGGGCTTCTTCGGTACCCGCAAACAAACCGCCTGCCATGATGACATTGGCTCCGGCAACGAGGGCTTTCACGATATCCCCGCTATAGCGGATTCCACCGTCGGCAATCACAGGAACACCCGTACCTTCAAGGGCTTGTGCTGCTTCCATCAATGCAGTTAACTGAGGCATTCCGATACCGGCGATAATGCGTGTAGTACAAATACTGCCAGGACCTACACCTACTTTTACGGCATCCGCGCCCGCTTCGGCCAAGGCCTTCGCGGCCGCTCCTGTGGCAATATTACCAGCAATGATTTGCAATTCAGGGAAAGCCGCTTTCACACGCTTCACTTCATCGATAACCCCTTTTGAATGACCGTGTGCCGTATCAATGGCAATCACATCCACCCCAACAGCCACCAAAGCACCTATGCGCTCCAAGGTATCAGCGGTTACACCCACAGCAGCACCTACGACCAAACGACCGTGAGAATCTTTACAAGCTTTGGGGTGATTTTTAACTTTTTGAATGTCTTTGAAGGTAATCAACCCCACCAATTTGTTGTTGGCATCTACGATGGGCAATTTCTCAATTTTATACTTCTCCAAAATGGCTTGGGCACCCTTAAGGTCGGTGCCCAACTCAGCGGTAATGAGGTTGTCTTTGGTCATTACCTCACTCACTTTTTTGTCGAGATTTTTCTCAAAACGCAAATCGCGGTTGGTGATAATACCTTTAAGTACATTGTTGTTGTCAACCACGGGAATGCCACCAATGCGATGATCGCGCATCAAGTTCACGGCTTCCTGTAAGCTCGCCTCAGCGCTGAGGGTTAAGGGCTCCATGATCATGCCACTTTCTGAGCGTTTTACTTTTTTGACTTCTTCGGCCTGACGGGCGATGGTCATGTTCTTGTGGATGATTCCAATGCCTCCCTCACGGGCGATGGCGATGGCCATTCCGCTCTCGGTAACGGTGTCCATAGCGGCCGACATGATAGGAATATTCAAACGCAGTTTGCGCGTCAGTTGCACCGATGTGTTTACATCGCGGGGCAATACTTCTGAGTAACGAGGAACTACGAGGACATCATCAAACGTGAGACCTTCAAGGGGGATTTTGGAATTGTTTTGGAGAGACATGCAAATAACGATTAGAAGTAGAAAGTAGATGGGTTATTTACAGTGCAAAGATAGCGTTTTGCATCCATATTTACAAATCCCCCGCGCGGCTTGCCGCGCGGGGGCACCGAGTAAAAAACCAAAACGCTCAGAGCCCTTGTACCCCATGCGTTGGAATCTAGTTGACACAAAAAAGAGAGGGGGCGCAATGCGCCCCCTCTCTTTTTTGATTATTGAGAAACCGTTAAGGTCTCTTTTTAAATTTGAAAGTAATGCTTGAGTTCTGCAAGAAACTATCCATGCGAACATGCATGTTGTTGTCGTCTATCAACACCAACTTGAACTTATCACCATCCAAATCAAAGGTTTTTTCATCCGCGCTCAAACCCCAAACACCCATCGTAGTATCGGGATCAGCAGGATCACACTTCAACAAACCTTCGAAAGTGATGTAAGATTTCACACCGCTTACATCGGAGAATTTCAAATAATTGTCCTTCTCACAATCTTGCATCATCTGCATGTAGTCGGTCAGTTTGATACCACCACCCAAATCCAAAGCGGGCTCTATGGGCATCGAAGCAATCTCCCACTGGTTTGCACAAATTTTCTCAGAAGTCGTTGGCACTTTCGGAGCTGGAGTCTCATCCTCACAACCACCCAAAGCCAATACAGAGATACCCGCAACAGCCAACATTGCATAGGTACCTAATTTGAAAGTCATCTTTTTCATATGTACTGCAAATAAACATCACAGTAAGCACTTTTCAAATACATTCGTTTTGGCCCCTTGGCTTAGACCACAAACCCCGACATCCCCAAAAAAAATCAACATGA
>VGFS01000016.1 GCA_016868785.1 Bacteroidota bacterium | reverse complement strand
GAATAGGTTGTAATGAATTGTCCGCCGCCAGCTCGATAAAACCTGGCATTTACGTTGGGCATGTTGGCTTCGGTTTGACCATAAATGTAGGGTTTGCCTGTTTGTCCGGTTTGGACAAAATGGGCTTGCTCATACAAGTTTGTCCCGTGATATCTTCCTTGTAGCATCGAACCATTGGATTTATCCAATCGCAAAAGCACGGCATCTGCAATCCCTCCATTGTAAGTATTCATCCAATTGCTTCCCAACCTCGCTTTTAGGTCTGAACTCGAAGACCCACCACTGACAAAGACATCCGAGGCTTTTCCTAGGGCGATCCCATATAAGGCATCGTAGTCACTACCTCCGTAGGTGTGCGACCAATTTAATACGGTCAATTGCTTGTTTAATGAGAACACCACCCCTTCCGATTTTCCGTTGTAAACCATGGTGCCTGTTTTGGGAAAATTGAAACTGTAGGTTACCCCGGCGATATAAACATTTTGCTGATCCGTGATTATTTCTCCCCGAAACTCATCGGCATAATTGTAAATCAGTGGGAAATCATCTACAGGCGTATTGCTGCGATCAGCGCCCACGGCATCCAATCCGCTGCCACCGATGTAAGTACTGATCAGTGTTGTACCCAATGCATTAAACTTGGCAACAAAGAAATCATAATCCCCATTGAAAGTAGCATCATAGGCATTGGGCGATACAGGAAAGTCGCTACTTCTCGTAGACCCCATGACATATAAATTATCCAAGGAATCTGTAACCATTGAGTGAGGCTGATCGTTATTTGACCCGCCGAGATAAGAACAAAACAGCAATTTATCCCCTAATTTATTGAACTTCAAAATGGCGGCATCTCTTGAACCCCCATAGCCCAAATCCTCGTCGACACCTCCCCCAAATGAGACTTGAGCGGCGCCTGGAGTTACAGGCAGTCCAAAATCAAAAACGGTACCGCCGGCATATCCATTACCCCAATCGTCATAGGTTCCTGTACAACCAAAGTTATCGGCCCTGGAACCTGTGTAGGTACTAAAAACGAGGATGGGATCTATGACGAGTATGTCTTTTCTATTTTCAGGAATATTCTCAAACTGCAGGCAGATTTCCTGGGATTCGTTGGATGTACTATTTGTTTTTTGTTTATCGATTCGATAATTAACACCCGTAAGTTCACGGCCAGAATTGGATGCAGCATTTTGCCAATAGACTGCCGGCATGGATTCGGTCCAATTGAACCATGGCGAGGACACTTGGCAACGGTTATTGAAGAGCAAAAATCCAGACTGACCTTGATAGGACCAGCGAATTTGCTCAGCATTGGCTTGAGGGGAAATGATCCAGTTGTATTTGAGGGTTCCTTGATACGAAAACAAGTGTAAATCAATGCCGGTCCAAACATTTTTCACCAACACTTCACTGTATTTCTTGGCTCGTACCACGCGATTAATGGCTTTTCCTTGGTAAAAATTATAATACGTTTCAGACAACTCCCCTTTTCCTTGGGCCAAAAGGTCGGGATTTGATCCTTTGAAGGATAGAAAAACGGAATGGGTGTTTATGGTACCGCCGGCTGCACTGCGTTCATGCAACAATTCAGTAGCGGATGTATCAATAAAATTAAATACAAAACCTTCGCGTGTTAACCAAAAATCTCCAATATTCAGGTTGGCTTTTGCAAGGACTTTCGATGGCCATTGGCCCTGATTGATGAAAAAAATTGGGTCGCTCGTTTTGGGGGATGCGATAGCGCTTGCAAACGAAAACGTTGGGTATAATAAAACACCGAACCAAACCAAGATAATCTTGTGAATGAAATGTTTTGTATGGCGATGCGCATTCATTACCAGGGTTGGTTTTAAACAAATTTCGGTGATTTCGATCAGCTTTTGGCTATGGGTTCTGCGAATAGACATTTCCAAGACCACACAGGTTGCACGATCGACCCCTATCTTTGTAAAAAAGTTCACTCAACAGATGCGCATAGTTTTCTTTGGAACGCCAGAATTTGCAGCTACATCTTTGTTGGCCATTGTGGACGCGGGTTTTGAGGTCGTGTGTGTAGTTACAGCGGTTGACAAACCTGCTGGTCGTGGACAAAAAATCAGTGAAAGTGCGGTAAAAAAGGCTGCCATGGATTTAGGTATTCCTATTTTACTGCCACCCAATTTAAAATCACCCACATTTATAGAATCCCTAAGAAGTTACCAGGCCGACTTGGGCGTGGTGATTGCCTTTCGCATGTTGCCAGAGGTTGTTTGGAGTATGCCTGCCATGGGTACAATGAATTTGCATGGTTCATTGTTGCCCAATTACCGGGGTGCTGCGCCAATACATCATGTAATAATACAAGGCGAAACTACCACTGGGGTCACTACCTTTTTTCTCAAACATGAAATTGACACGGGAGATATTGTGAGTTCGAGAGAAATAGCCATTGGAGAAAATGAAACTGTGGGGGAATTGCATGACCGAATGAAGCACATTGGTGCACAGCTTATGGTTGACACGTTGGGATTGATTTCGCAAGGAAAATGGCATACCACACCCCAATCGAATTTGTTGGATATCAAATTTGCGCCAAAATTGGATCGAGAATTTTGTGAATTGTCGATTTCGATGTGCATTTTAGATTTTCACAACAAACTCCGTGGATTATCGCCCCTTCCGGGTGCCTGGATGAAAACACCCTACGGCGAGTTAAAACTGATCAAAGGTCGGATTGTAGCCAAAGACACGCAAAACGCGAATGTGGGCTTTGAAATTTCAAACAAGCGCTTAATCATCCATTTGACAGATGGAGATTATGAAATATTGACGTTGCAACCCTCAGGCAAGCCCAAAATGATGGCTAAGGATTTCCTGAACGGACTGAAAAAATGATTTTTTTGGTTGTTTATATGGTAAAAATTTGCATTTACCAAATTTATTGTATTCATTCACGTTTGGAATACTAACCAAAACGCCTATAAGTCAAAAAATACTCAACAAAAAACTTGCTTTATTAAAACCACATTTTAACCTGCAAGGAGGGTATTATGACTACACCATTGATCTCAGACGGCGTGCTGATTAAGCGTTACATCGACGGTAACAATGCAGCATTCGAAACTTTGCTAAAGCGCCACAGAACTCGTATTCTGTCGAGCATTTATTTGCTTGTTGGCGACCGTTATTTGGCTGAAGATATTTTCCAGGAGACCTTTATCAAGGTCATACATAGTATTCAAAATGGCAAGTACAACCACGAAGACAAGTTTTTGCCATGGGCTTTACGAATTGCGAGAAACATGAGTATCGATTCTATTCGCTCTCGCAAGCGCATGCCTGTGGTTGTGGATACTGAGGGTCGTGATGTATTTGATGCCTTAGGAATCAGTGTTAGCAGCCAGGAGAATCAACGGGTGGCTAAAGATGAAATCGAAATTCTCAAACAATGGATTCGCGAACTACCAGAGGATCAACGCGAGGTATTGATTTTACGCCAATACGCCGATTTGAGTTTCAAGGAAATTGCCGCACTGACGGAAACAAACATCAATACTTGTATTGGACGGATGCATTACGCAATTCTCAATCTGAGAAAAAAGATGCAAAAAAGTGTAGTGCGGGTAAAATAATCTGATTTTGGGTGCGTTATATGTTTGTTGTTAAAGCAAACCATATGGTAAAACCACTATCCCAGTCAGATTTATTGTTGTATTTTTATGGTGAAGCGGAAGTTGAAACTGTAGATTATATCCAAGCAAACATCGCTGAGAACCCGGATTGGTCGAACTATTTGAATGAGTTATATGAGACCACATCAGACCTTGATGTATTAATGATTAGTCCTGCTCCTACTACCTTGTCAATTATCTTAGAAGAGAGCGATTCTAAACTTTACCATTCTATTTAAGTATAATAACTGACCGCGTTGTAGTAAATTCGCGGTATGCAGTCTATTCCCAAACTTGATTTATCGGATTTTACCCATGGTTCTAACGACCAAAAATTGGCGTTTGTTCGAGACCTCGGCAAGGCCTATGAGCAAATTGGTTTTGTATCGATTAGAAATCACGAAATACCGCAGCACATTCTCACCGATTTGTATGATCAGGTCAAGAACTTTTTCGATTTGCCTGAATCGGTCAAATTGAAATATGATGATAGTGAGGGTGGCGGTCAGCGGGGCTACACAGGTTTTGGGAAAGAACATGCAAAAAATCGCAACGCCGGTGATTTGAAAGAATTTTGGCATTTCGGCCAGTACACCCAGGGAGCCACAGTTGAGGTCCCCACTTACCCAGAAAACAAATGGGTTTCGGAATTACCTGCATTCAATGATGCGGGCGAAGCCATATACAAAGCGTTGGAAGAGACGGGTATTCAAATGCTGAGAGCCATTGCTTTACATTTGAAATTGGATGAATTTTACTTCGACAACAAAGTAAAATATGGCAACAGCATATTGCGGGCCATCCACTACCCTCCCATTACTGGAGATCCAAAGGATGCAATTCGCGCAGGGGAGCATGAAGACATCAATTTAATTACTTTGTTGGTGGGTGCGAGTGCCGATGGTTTGGAGGTGTTAAATAAACATGGCGAATGGATTGGCGTTACGGAGGTGGAAGATCACATTGTAGTAAACGTAGGCGATATGTTGCAGCGATTGACCAATGATTTGCTCAAGAGCACGACACACAGGGTTGTGAATCCACCTAGAGAGCTTTGGGGAACGCCCCGATACAGCATTCCATTCTTTCTACATCCGAGACCGGAGGTGAGATTGGATTGTTTACCTCAGTGCATCGATGCGCACAACCCCAAGAAATATGAGGATTGCTCGGCCATGGAATTTTTAATTCAACGATTGCGCGAAATTGGATTAATCAAATAATCAGAGAAACAAATTTTTCAATTCTTGCGCATCTTCCGGTTTCATTTTGCCGGCTAAGATTAAGCGAACTTGCCTGCGTCTGAGGGCGCCTACATATTTTTCTTGCTCGATGTCTGTTTCAGGTTGTAGTGGAGGCACTGCCACTGGCCTATGGCGCGAGTCCAATGCCACAAAGGTATAGTAGGCCTCATTGGATTTGAGTCGTTCCCCTTTGGGTAAATTTTCAGCAAAAACCTCAATAAACACTTCCATGCTAGAATTAAACGCACGAGTTACGTATGCTTTGAGGGTAACAACATCGCCCAAACGTATGCTTTCTTTGAAGGATACACTGTCTACAGAAGCAGTTACAACAATGTGATTGCTGTGTTTTTGAGCGGCGATAGCAGCACAAATATCCATCCAATGCAACAATCTTCCTCCCATCAAGTTGTTTAGGGTATTTGTGTCGTTTGGCAAAACAATTTCATTCATCAAGGTGAATGAATGTGAGGGGGTTTTGGGGGATAATGTGGTCATTGTTAGTGCAAAAATAAAAAAGGGGAAGTTGCCTTCCCCTCTTTACTTGAAAAAATATTTGATTTACGCTTGTCCCTGTACAGAAACGAAGCTTCTACCTTCTCTTCCTTTGCGGAAAACCACAACACCGTCTGCCAATGCAAACAAGGTGTGATCTTTACCGATACCCACGTTCACATCTGCATGGTGTTTGGTACCGCGCTGACGTACGATGATATTTCCAGCTTTCACTACTTGACCTCCGAAGATTTTTACTCCAAGGCGTTTGCTGTGTGATTCTCTTCCGTTTTTGGTGCTACCCGCACCTTTTTTGTGTGCCATGACGTTTACTTAAATTAAGCTTTAATACTTTCTATTTTCAACAATGTCAGATAGTGACGGAAACCGTTCATCTTCTGGTAACTTTTTCTGCGTTTCTTTTTGAAAACCAATACTTTGTCACCCTTGCCATGTTCTTTAACAGTGGCTGTAACAGATGCTCCAGCAACTGTTGGTGCTCCTACTTTGATTTTCTCTCCACCTACCAATAAAACTTTATTAAACTCGATGGTAGAGCCTGCTTCCGCTTGTAGGCGATTGACAACAAGATGCTTGTTCTCTTCTACCCTGTATTGCCTTCCGGCTATTTCAACAATGGCGTACATATTCCGTGATTTGGGCTGCAAAGATAAGAAAATTCAACAAACACAACAACATTATTCGGAAAATTTCTATCAAATCGACCCAATAAAGAAGTGATGGCTTTTTTCGTTTCATTTATTGGACACCAACAAAAAAGGTGGTTAACCCTATGATTGTATCATACATATTTGTATCACACATGAAAAGTGCAATTGTATTCAGCGCAATCCTTGGATTAACTGCCACATTGTTTGGGCAGCCGGGGCGTGGGGGCATCGACAATTCCTCCAGACAGGTTACTACCAAATTTGAGCCCAAATTAATTCCAGCATCCAAGTTACTGTTAGACCCAATCGTGCCGAGATCCGAGAATCCCAAAATCAATGTCAAGTTTGAAACGCCTGAATTCGCTTGGAATACGCGCAAAATCACGCGCCCTATCCAACCAGAAAAATTGAAAGATCGGGTATCAGATTCAACTTACCTGTCGAACTACACGAGAATTGGCGGTGGAAACTACGGACACACATTGGGAGAAATCTATTTGTCGAACAAACCCAACGCCAACTACAGTTACAATTTCAGTGGACTTCATTTGTCGGCCAACCCACCCAACTCTCTGCGTGAATTTTCGACCAACAAATTCCAGTTGCAAGGTGCCAAATACTATCAAAGCAGCGGATTGGAGACCAAAGTTTTCTACAATCGTTTCTTTGGTAATTTCTTTGGTAAAGATACTTCGTTGGAACAGCGCAGTATACTTAACACAGGAAGAATCAATGAGCATTATGGTCTCGGTGTGGATTATGACTACATCGGCTCAGGAAAAAAGCCAAGTTTTAAAACGGGTATTGCCGCGCAAGAATTCAAAAACAACATGAATCAGCAGGAAGATGAGCTCAGTGGCTATGTTAACCTCAAGCAAAACATTAAAAATACCCGATTGGGCTTGGATTTGAGCGGTACGTATATCAATATGATTCAGGCTTTTGATCCTAAAAAATTCCAAGGGAAATCTCACAACCAACAGTTGTTCGTGGATGTTTTTCCTTACGTTCAATTCACCCATGCGCCCACAAAACTCAATTTAAAAATTGGAGCAATTACCACCTATAATGTATCAACCTTAGATTCTAAGCCCAGTGAAAATGCGTTCAAAATAAATCCTTATGTGAATTTCGAAAAGACATTAACCGGGTTAAACTTGAATATATACGGAGGTCTTGATGGTGGATTAAAAAAGAATAGCTTCCGTAGATTGAATGCTATGATGCCTTTTTTTGCGGATTCTATCGCGGTAAAAAACACTTACGACGAGGTGAACTTGTTTGTGGGTATCAAAGGAAAAATTACACAAAATGCAGAATTCGCCTTGGATATGGGTGGTTTCAGCAGTTCGAATTATGGCTTGGTGGTTTCAAATGTTGAAGTCAATGCGTTGGGTAAGAAGGTGAACGACAGTTTGGGGAGCCTCCAAATGATATATGCGCATGTAAACAGCGTCTATTTCAGATCCATGATCAAATATCACCTTGGGGAGAAATTGAAAGTGAGCGCCCATGCCAAAGTGGTAAATTACAGCGTAGACCAGGGCAATGATTATGCTTGGCACTTACCGGGTTTCACCTACAGCGTAAACAGCAGTTACACTTTTGGGAAAAACTTGGAACTAAATGCAGGAATTGATGGTATGAGCAAACGTAGAAATCAAATTTACGTGAATGGCAACGCCCGTACGACTGAGATTAAAGGCTTTTTGGATCTTCATGCCCGTGTGGATTACCGGATTAACGGCAAGGGTCGTGTATGGCTTCAAGGCAGTAATTTGTTGGGTAACCAATATCAAATGTGGTATGGCTTCCCCAATTATGGCCTAACGTTGATGGGCGGCTTGGCAATTTCAATCTTCTAAAATATCCCAAAAAACGTGTAATATTGTAGGTATGAATGCTCAGTCAGTTGTTGCTGCGATCTCCCATGTTCTCCACGAGCATGAGTGTGCAGTAGTTCCTGGCTTTGGATCCTTCATTCTTCGTAAAAACTTTGGCATCGCCAATCCATTCTCAGGGCAGATTAAACCCGCCTCTCACAGCATATATTTTAATGCCGACATCAAAGAGGATGACGGATTCGTGGCCAATGCGCTCAAAGAACATTTTGGTTATTCATTTAAGCAGGCAAGTCAATCACTGATTGATTTTGGCAACCAAATAACGGAAGTCACATTATCAAATGGCAACTTCCGACTTGGGGTATTGGGTGCATTTCACCGCAATCCAATGGGTGAGTTATTTTTCTTGGCCGATGCTAACTTGAATTTGAGTTTACAAACCTTTGGCCTGCCTAACATTCATTGGCAATGGAAAGCCCAGGTTTCGCATGCCCAAATCACTCACACCTCTCCCATTGGGTCTATTGTCTCAAACGATGTTCCGTCATTGGAAATTGAACGATCGTCAAATACAACAGAAGAAGTATCGCAAAGTACATCCATACAACCTGAGGAAATGCCTTTGTTGACTGAAGAGGAGCAACATAGCAACTTTACAGTTTCAAAGCGGTCACAGCCTTGGTTGTGGCGCGCGGCGGCTTCTTTTTCTATCATTAGCATCGGCGCGGGGATTTTGATGACGGTGGCACAGATCTGGTCGGTAAGTTCTGGCCAAGACCTAGCCAGCCTAATGCCCCAAGACTCACAGGTCCAGCAGATTCAGCACAAACCTTCTGCCCATTTATCGAATGAAATCCATAGCATCAAAGAGGAAGTAGACACAAACAGTAGTAATTCCCATAGCATAGATTATGGCACGGGTGCCGAGGGTATTTCTAAGTTTTATGAATCACTGCTAAACCTTAAAGGCAAGTATAGCGTTTTTGGTGGTTCCTATATCACCTTAGAACTGGCATACAGGGAATGTCTTTTATGGCAAAAATTGGGCATTGATGCATGTGTGGTATCGGTAAAGAGAAGCAGTTTACACAAGGTGGTTTTGGGCAAATTTTCTGATGAGGAAAGGGCTTCTCACTTTGCTGAATCAATAAAAAATATGCCAACCGGCACATTATCTGTATCTGATGTGGCGTTAGATTGGAAATAGATATGGCGCATTATCAAATTGAAGAAAACCTTACCACCACAACCAACCAGCGGGCTGTATCATGGGTAATAAGTCTTATGGCGTCCGCCATTATTCTTGGGATGCTGTGGTTTGTACATATTTCAATACCAAATCCTCCTTTTGAAAATAAAAAGGGTTCGTTGGTTCTCGACTTTGGAATGGTTGAAGATGTGAGTGCGGGTAGACCCAACGATGGTGGTCCATCGCCCACTCCGCCAGCACAGGGTGGTGCGCCATCAGAAGGACCTTCAAGCAATCAGCCACAAAGCGGTGGTGTTGGACCCGTTGTCACTAGCGAGGCTCAGCATGAAACACCCAGTTTACCTCCCATTGATCCACCAAGTTCTGACCGTCCGCCGAGCGACAATCCCAAAATCAAGGTAGATTTCACAAAGATTGGTAAGCGCAATGGTACAGGCGGTGTTGGCGATCCTAACGGGGTGAAAAGTGGCGTTGGCAGTACTGGTTCTGGCAAAGGTGGAAATAATGGTGGCGTTACGGGAAACTATGGCGACCGCGTAACCAGCAACAAGGGCAATGCCAATTTTAGCGCAAAATTCACCAAGTATTCCATGTCCTCAGATTTTGACAACCCCAATACGGATGCTTATGGCAAAATCATCGGCCGCGTTCGGGTAAATTGCGATGGCACTTGGAAGGTTATTGAATGGAACGTGAGCGGTACCACATGGAATGGCTCTGAGGACGATATGATTGCAACTTTTACCAAATTTTTAAAGCGATCTCAGTTTGAGAAGAATGGCGATGGTTGCGGCGAGAGTGCATTGGTTACCCTAATCGTAAAGAAAACCTATTAAGCATGTCGAGGTTCGCCTCCTACCCTGAAGCTTTAGACTTCATGTACAAGCAGCTACCGATGTTTCAAAACATTGGCAAAGCGGCCTTCAAAAAAGACTTGACCAATACCGTTGACTTATTAGAGCGCATTGGCAATCCACATTTAAATCGAAAATGGATTCACGTCGCTGGCACCAATGGCAAAGGTTCTGTGAGCAGCATGTTGGCGGCTACTTTATCGGCCCATGGCTTTAAAACCGGATTATACACCTCTCCACATCTCGTAGATTTTCGGGAGCGAATTCGAATCAACGGCGTCTGTATTGCCGAGGAAAGGGTCATAGAATTCTTGGATTTGGTTTACGATGATGTTTTATCAATACAACCCAGTTTCTTTGAGATAACGGTGGCTATGGCTTTTTATCAATTTGACAAAGAAGACTCAGATTATGGGGTCATCGAAGTGGGTTTGGGCGGTAGACTGGATAGCACGAATGTGATTTCACCAATCCTTTCTGTCATTACCAATATTGGCTGGGATCATATGGATATGCTGGGCGACACGCTTACGGCGATTGCCCGTGAAAAAGCGGGTATCATCAAGCCTAGAACTCCAGTAGTTATAGGTCCGATGGACGATGAACCCAAAGCAGAGATCATGTCGATTGCCCATGAAAATCATGCGCGTATTTACAGTGATTTACCCGTTGATGTTGGTTTTTATAGATCATTGAGTTTACAGGGCGATTATCAACGCGAGAATTTGCAAACCTTTACCTGTGCTTTGGAAGCTTTGAAAGATTTGTGGATACCCATTAAACGATCAAAGGTTCTTGAGGGTATCTCTGAGATTCCAAAATTTACCGGTTTTAGGGGGCGATGGGAAATCATTCAAACTGTGCCTTTGGTTGTAGCAGATACTGCGCATAACGAGCCAGGGGTGAGATTTACCATGGCTCAGTTGCAACATCAAATAGAGCAGCAACCGGTGGGCGCACAATTGCACCTTGTTTGGGGGATGGTCAGCGATAAAGACCGACAAAAGATCTTGCGATTATTGCCCAAGAACGCGAAGTATTACTTCTGTAGGCCCAGTGTTATTAGGGGATTCGACGCGCAATCACTAAAGTTAGAGGCTGAGCAGTTGGGATTGATCGGTGAGGCTTTCAATTCGGTTGCCGAGGCCTTTGCGGCAGCAAAAATGGCTTGTGCGGATGCTGATGTCGTGTATATTGGAGGTAGCACTTTTGTTGTCGGCGATTTGCTTTCATTGGAAAGTTAGGTTCTTCTTCATTTTCATTTTAGCGTTTATTGAATTCAACATCCCAGTTGTATGGGGTATTGGTTTTCTTCAATTGCAACAGTGTAGGATTATTTTATAAACAAAAAAGGCGGCCATTGGCCGCCTTTTTTAAGTTTATACTGAATCTTTTATCTTACACCATTCATCATTTTCAACAAGCGTCCGCTCAATATGAACAAAACCACAGAAGCGGCTCCGGCCATGAATACGAACAACATGAAAAAATCATAGAGGGTTTCAATCTTAACAAAGAAGGTTGGTTTGGCAGGTTTCAAATTCCATGTCTGCAATCGCTCTTCTTTTGAAGCAGTTTTCACCCCATTTACGGTAGTAACAACATCCACAGAATCGTGTGTAACCAGTGTTGTGTCGTTCAACAACAAGGCACGATCGAAATATTTATTATTTGACTTAATTACTTTCAAGTGGAAGACAGAAATATTGGCTTTAACTGTGCTGTGCATGGGGCATTTTCCGCTCGACATACAAGCAGAATCACGGGTATATTTAACGCTGTCTGACATCCCTGATGTATTCACAGCAAATGCTACCACTGAATCTGTTTTGGTATCTGCAGCTTTCACCGTTTTCACCGTGGCGGTATTCAATGCATAGGTGCCTTTTGGATCGGCTTTCCATATATTGGTATCAAATGTATTGTTTGCAAATACGGCCATCACTGAAGCATCGGCTTTTACAGCATAGCGTTTTTCCATTTTTACTTCTTCGGGGTACAATGCACTTAATGTACCCGCAAACTTGTTGGCAGCGGCGGTAGATAAAAACCAAACACCCATCAACAAAGACGCCAATTTCACCGGAGCCAATTTGTTCACCATGGATAGACCGATGGGCGACAAACACAATTCTCCAAATGTGTGGATTGTGTACAACGACACCAACCAAACCATGCTCAACTTGGTACTAGGATCAATGCCTTTTACTCCGAATGCGATGACCAAATAACCCATGGCCAATAAAAACAATCCCAAAGCCTGTTTGAATGGAGAGGCAGGTTCCATGTTCTTTTTACCCATCCATCCCCACAACCATACAAACAATGGTGCGAATATCACAATGGCTACCGCATTGATACTCTGGAAATAAGACGTTGGAATGGTTTCACCAAACAATTCACGATTGGTTTGCTCTTCCGCAAAATAGGTCAATGAAGCACCGGCCTGTTCAAAAGCAGCCCAAAAGAATATTACGAAAAATGCTGCGATGAAGATAACCCAAATACGCTGACGTTCAACTTTGCTCAAGGTAGGGTCAGTAATAATATAACCGGGAGCTGCTATTGTCAAAGCGAAAATGAAAGACCCAATCCAATCCATTTCGGCTTGGAAACGGAACAAATACAACAATACGCCAAATACAGCCACCCAAATGCCCATAGCGGTGTAATTCATTGGGGTTGCTTCGGTATTGGTTATTACTTCTCTGGCGGAGTTGGGTTTTTCACCAATTTGTTCTCCATCGGGAGTAACGATGTACTTGTTTTTGAGGGTGATGAACAAAATCAAGCTCACACACATGCCCAAACAAGCGGTCATGAAACCCCAACGGAAGTCAGCGGCATTGCCGGTATCGCCCAAATAACCACAAAGCAAAGGAGCAATGAAAGCACCAAGGTTGATACCCATATAAAATATGGTAAAGGCTGAATCCACGCGCTTATCCCCCGCTGGATACAATTGTCCAACCATCGTAGAGATATTGGGCTTAAAGAAACCGTTACCAATAATCAAGAATCCCAACCCGGTAAACATCAATGGGGCGGCAATATTCACCTCTTGATAATAGGTACCCGCGAAGAACATGAATAACTGTCCGATAGCCATTAAAACACCACCAATGATGATGGATTTTCTGTTTCCCCAATAGCGATCGGCCATATAACCACCCAACAAGGGAGTTAAATAAACCAAACCGGTGTAACTACCGTAGATTTCGGAACCCAGCGCTTTATCGAACAATAAGGCTTTCGTCATAAACAATACGAAAAGCGCCCGCATACCGTAATAACTGAAGCGTTCCCACATTTCCGTCACGAACAAAACATACAACCCTTTGGGATGTGATTTATCGGAATACATTTGATCTTCTTTTACATTCATTGGTTCAATCGTTAAATATCTATCGGCCAAAATAGAAAGAAAATTTCAATCTAAGTGCGAATGTGCGATTTTCATCCACGAATTGTGGGTTTCTATGCCCAATCCATGGGTGTTTTGTCAGTTTGGTGTTATTTTGCATCCACAAATGATATTAACTACCACACGCATAGCGAAAGAAATTGGCGGTAATATCTCCCCAAATCAACCTGAGGTGGCCATTGAAAATGCGGCCAAATTGGAAGAAGGCGGAGCGCACTCATTGGGATTTTTCTCAAATCCGAAATATGAACAATCTCTTTATCAAACGCAGTGTGGTGCTGTTATCGTACCCCAAGGATTTGTTCCACAGCAACCGGTTTCATCGGTGTTAATTGAACATGCCAATCCCTATTTTGCGTTTTGTACTGTCCTTACCAACCATTTTAATCCCAATGTGCATCGTGAGGGTATCGAATCGAAACACATACATCTTTCGGTTACAATCGGACAAGGGGTTCACATTGCCGCCACCGCTTATGTAGAAGAAGGCGCCAAAATTGGCAACCATTGTGTGATCTATCCCGGCGTTTACTTGGGCAGAAACGTAGTGTTGGGAGATCATACTTTGCTGTATCCCAACGTGGTTGTTTATGCTGATTGTAGGATTGGCAATCACTGTGTTGTACAAGCGGGTAGTGTCATTGGCGGCGATGGCTTTGGCTTTGCTCCCGTCAAGGGGAAATACATGAAAATCCCCCAAATAGGAAATGTTATCCTAGAAGATTGGGTAGAGATTGGCAGTAATTGTAGTATAGATAGAGCCACAATGGGAAGCACGATCATTAAAACGGGCACAAAACTGGACAACCTAGTTCAAATCGCTCACAACGTGGAGGTTGGCGAGCATACGGTGTTGGCCGCTCAAACGGGAATCGCAGGTAGCACAAAAGTGGGTGCTTATTCTCAATTTGGCGGACAAGTGGGCGTTGCTGGACATTTAACCATCGCTTCACATACAAGTGTAGGTGGACAAGGTGGCATTACCGGGAACGTGACCGAATCAAACCAAAAACTTACTGGTACCCCAGCCACAGATGTGAGAACTTACCTTAAATCAGTAGCAAGTACCCGAAGAATTCCGGAACTCATAAAAGAAATCGCAGCCATGAAAGAAGAAATTACGCGTTTAAAATCAGGAGAATAATCGATGAATCAACTTAACCCAAAACAAACTACGCTCAAATCACCCATTCATATCTCGGGTGTTGGACTTCATACAGGAGCCAACGTAAACCTTACTTTGAATCCTGCTCCAGAAAATCACGGCTATAAATTCCGTCGCACCGATCTTGAGGGCTCCCCCATTATCGAGGCGGATTGCGACTTGGTTACCGATACATCGCGCGGCACTACGCTCACAAAAAATGGCGCATCCGTTTCCACGGTTGAACATGTGCTCGCGGCCCTTGTAGGAATGGAAGTTGACAATTGTTTGATTGATATCGACGGACCTGAAATGCCCATCATGGATGGAAGCAGCAGACCTTTCGTAGAAGTTATTGAGGCTTGCGAATTGGTAGAATTGGAAGGTGAGAGAGAGTATTTCGAAATTCCTTACAACATCAACTTTACGGATGAGGAAAATAAAGTAGAAATTATCGCAATGCCTGTAAATGATTATCGACTCACGGTCATGGTTGATTACAACTCCCCCATTTTGGGAAGTCAGCATGCAGCAATTACCAACATGTCGGAATTCAAACAGGAAATCAGCCCTTGCAGAACATTTTGCTTTTTGCATGAATTGGAATATTTGCTTAACAACAACTTAATCAAAGGCGGCGATTTAAATAACGCCATTGTGGTGGTAGATCGCGATGTTGAGCAAGATGAATTGGATCGATTGGCCAATGTTTTCAACAAACCGAAAGTAGAAGTTACGCAACATGGTATTTTGAACAATTTGGATTTGCGGTTCCAAAATGAACCTGCTCGACACAAATTGTTGGATATGATTGGTGACTTGGCTTTGGTAGGAATGCCAATAAAAGGACAAATCATGGCTGCTAGACCGGGTCACGCAAGCAATGTAGCGTTTGCGAAAAAAATCAAACAGGTGATGAAGAAAGAACTCCGCAGAAAACAAGATGGCGTTCCTTATTACAACCCCAATGTAAAGCCATTGTATGCCACGAAAGATGTGATGAAGATGTTGCCACATGCTCATCCATTCTTATTGGTAGATAAAATCATTGCCAAAACCGAGACTTCGGTTGTGGGCATCAAAAACATCACCTACGACCAACCATTTTTCAACGGGCATTTCCCCGGAGACCCCATCATGCCTGGTGTGCTTCAGCTGGAAGCGATGGCACAATGCGGCGGTATTTTGGTACTAAGCACTGTGGAAGATCCAGAAAATTATGGTACTTATTTCTTGAAAATCGACAATGCAAAATTCAAGGACAAAGTGGTTCCTGGAGATACCATGATCATGAAATTGGAATTGATGGAACCCGTGCGACGTGGTTTATGTATGATGAAAGGTCGTGCATGGGTCGGTGAAAAATTGGTTTGTGAGTCGGAAATGATGGCTCAAATCGTAAAAATCTCGTAATTCGCAACTCAAGGATTGAAATAAATAACCTAAAATGATTCAACCATTAGCCTACGTACATCCGTCAGCGAAAATTTCAGACCACGTGATCATTGATCCATTTGTCACCATTCATGCGGATGTTGAAATTGGCGAGGGAACTCATGTGATGTCGGGAGCCACTATATTCAAAGGGACCCGCATCGGTAAAGGATGTCGAATTTTCCCTGGTGCGTCCATCGGTGCCATTCCCCAAGATTTGAAGTTCGATGGTGAAGAAACCCTTACTGTCATTGGTAACAACACCACCATCAGGGAGTATGTCACCATCAACAAAGGCACAAAGGCTTCCGGTGTAACCAAGGTGGGAAACAATGTTTTGTTGATGGCTTATGTTCACTTGGCACACGATGTTGTTGTTGAGGATTATTGTATTTTAGCCAATAGTGTTCAAGTTGCAGGGCACGTCACTGTCGGTGAATGGGCGATTTTAGGTGGTGCCGCATTGGTACATCAATTTGTAAAAATCGGTCGCCACGCCATGATTAGCGGTGGCTCTTTGGTTAGAAAAGATGTTCCACCTTATACCAAAGCGGCTCGGGAACCACTGAGTTACGAGGGAGTAAACAGTGTGGGTTTGCGCAGACGAGATTTCACCACTGAGAAAATTACCGAAATCCAGGACATTTATCGCACCTTGTTTGTTAAAGGATACAACACGGCAAAAGCGATAAAGATTATTGAGACAGAATTCTCGCCTACAACTGAGAGAGATGAGATTCTCCAGTTCATCAAAGAATCTGATCGTGGTATAATGAAAGGCTACATCGCCAAATAACGATGTATATAACACTCAACAACTGCGGAAAAAACTATCATCGGACTTGGCTATTTCAAGGGATAAATTTAACCATCCCTGTACTTTCTGAGAACCAAGCGCCTTTGAAGCTGGCTATTTTGGGTGCAAACGGCGCTGGTAAATCTACATTTACGTTGATGCTGGCCGGACAGACCGATCCAACGGAAGGACGAATCACTTGGCATGATTCAAACGGAAAATCCTTACCACAAACCTTTTGGCACAAGCACATATCCTTGGCCTCACCGGGGATGGAGCTCCCTGAGGAGTTTACTTTGGCAGAGTGGTTTGAATTTCATCAACAAATAAAAGGCTTTCAAAAATCGGTATCGCTGACATCAATTTTAGAGCTGTGTGGTTTCGCAAAATCCACTGTATCAAAGCAGCTGCTTACCTTCTCTTCTGGAATGAAACAACGGGTAAAATTGTGTTCTGCCCTGCTGGGGAATCAATCTTTGGTGATACTGGATGAGCCACTAACCAACCTCGACGCAGCGGGTAGCGAACTGTATAAAACTTTGATTGAAAACCACTTAGGCCAAAGGGGCCTCATCATTGCTTCCAATCGCGATGATGAATGGGTCAATTACTGCACCCATCGATATACCATCGGCGATTCAGAACTTAGGGCAGTTTAACAAATTTCAAGTTGGCATTGTAGCCGTTTTCATCTTGAACTTTAACCCAATAGACGCCCGAAGACCAATTTTCCACGGGTATTCCTACCCCATTTTCATGCGGCAATAGTTGCGTTTGGTAAACCAAATCCTGCTGCAGGTTATACACTTTCACTAACAATTGACTTTGAAAGACATTGCTTCGTTGAATATTCACGACCGTTTTGGTTGGATTGGGGTAAAGAGTAATGTCTATTTTGCTGATTTTCTCTGTGCCGATCAAGGGCTTCTTAGCATTCAGTGAACTGGCCCATTGTAATCCCCCTCTGCCCAGACCAAAAACCGCCTCCATCAATGAATCACCAGTAAGTTCGGCAAAGGCGGGGATAATTCTTGAACCCATCGATGGCAATACTGAATCGGCAAATTTCTTTTCGTAAAACCAGGTAGTGTCAGCAAATAAAGAATCGGTATACGGGTGACTATCAATGGTATACAATCGACTGTAACCATATGCAGTTCCTACGATCATTTCAACTTTGCCATCGCCATTTGCATCATAAATTCGGGGTGAGGCATATCCGAAAGCTTTCCATTCCTGAGGGAAAACATCGCTGCGCCATTCATTGCCTCTGGCTCCCCAAGCATTTTTTGATTTTTCAATATACGTCAACGGGTTAACTGATGTGCACTCGAACAAGGAAACACGTCCGTTGTAATATCCAACCAAAATGTCCATTTTCCCATCTTTGTTGTGGTCATATACACAAGGGGAAGCATTCGATTCATCAAAATTGAGTTGATGTCCAAGTAAATTGGAATCCACTAAATTCCATACCACAGGTTTGCCAGGTCCTGCAGAATTATTGAAATAGGCCAACTTACCTTTCAGTGTACCCACCAACAAATCAAGATCTCCATCTCCATCTACGTCGCCTACATTGGGTATTGCATGCCTGAATTTGTATTGCGAAAAATTGAGATAGTCTTTATCAACCAATTCAAATTTGGGCGCTGTGGTGGTGCCTGTATTTCTAAATAATGTCAATCGATCGGCTAAACCATTGGTTTGGGAATAGTCTCCATTGGACGCAACCAGCAAATCTTGGTCTCCATCGGCGTCTACATCGACAAAAACTGGTGCGCTTCTCGCACCTAAATCCAACGTTTTTTCAGAAAACAAATTGGTCTTAACCAATTCAAAAGATGGCTTATTAAATTGTCCTTTGTTCTTGTAATACCAAATTTGTTGGGTTTCCTTCACATCGGTGAAGTTATTCGGCGCAATTACTAAGTCTTGCACCCCATCGCCTGAAATGTCTAAGTAGTAACCTGCAGGAAATAACATTTGATTCGCGGCTACGGTATTTTGTGGGAATATGGTATCCACTGAAACTATGGTATCATAATACGACTTAGCTTGAGACTTTCCATTCTTTAAAAAGGTAAATCTGGGAAAACCAATGTTTGAGATGACCAATTCTTTGTCGCCATCCGCGTCCGAATCATACATAAAGCAAGAGGCTCCGCCGGTATGTCTGGGCTTCAATTTATCTTGGTAAGGACATTCGCCTAAAGCGATTGAGTTATCGAAACCTTCATTGAAAAAACCAAAACATATATCCATGATTTGGAATTCAAAAGTATCTCGGCTCCACCCTTTCTCTGCCCTTACATCTTTGAACAATCGATACGTATAGTTTCCTTGGTCGTAGGAAAGGATATCGAGGTCCCCATCCCCATCAATGTCAGAAATCTCCGGCAAATCAAACTTAGAAAAACTCAATGGGTTATATAGAATGGGTTGGGTAGAATCGAACTGATTTCGGTAATACCATGGACCCAAATCCAAAAACTTTAAATTGTTGGTGCCAGGGGTAGTTTTATTGATGTAGATGAGCAAGTTGCTGCTCTCAGAGAGGGTGAAAATATCCAATTCCCCGTCTGAATTCAAATCCGCTGTTTTGTAGTAATACAACCCTTTGGGAAGCCTAGCCGTGTATTCTGGAGCATATTGAAAGACATCATTGCTTTGACGCACAAACGGTAATATTTTGGAATCATATCGGTCAAAAACGATGACATCCATTTGTTTATCGCCATTTAAATCGAACGGTTGAAATTGTGGGGAATTAAAACCACCCCAAAATGGACTTTCTATTTCGAAGTTGCCATCAAACACCCGAAAGCCTGTAGTATTCAAGCGATAATTAAATTGCGCTTGGGCATCAACGATTCCGAAAAACAAGAGTAGTATTAGGGCGTATTTTTTGACCATTTTTGTAAAGATACAGTATGAATTAGACATTATTCGTTTTGGGGATTTCTTGTTCTATGGAATTTGCAAATTTCAGTTAGGTTTGAATTATGTTGATTTCCGATCTGATAGATGCGATTTACGGGCATTTTGTTGCATCTCAATACCAAATCTGTACTGACTCACGGGCGTTAAAAGCGGGCGATGTTTTCTTTTGTATTCGGGGAGAAAAGTTCGATGGAAATGCATTTGCCGCTAACGCTTATGAGCAAGGAGCGCGTGCTGTAATTGTTGATCACGAATCACTGAAAAATGATGGTCGATTTATTTGGGTGAAGGATACCACCCAAGCTCTACAGTTATTGGCCAAAAAGCATGCAGCTTTGATGCCTGCAAAGAAAATCATGGTGGGCGGAAGTAATGGCAAAACCACCACCAAAGAAGTAATCAAAACTATCTTAGATGGAATGGCCCAAACTTTGGCAACCCCCGGAAATTGGAACAACCACATTGGAGTTCCCCTAACCTTGTTGAGCTTGAGACCCGATCATGAATTTGCAGTGGTTGAAATGGGTACCAATCACCCGGGTGAAATGGCTGTGTTGTGCGAATTGATCCTAACAGATATTGGACTCATCACAAACATCGGCAAAGAGCATTTAGATGGGTTTGGCAGCCTAGAAGCGATTGCCAAAGAGGAAAGTGAAGTATTTGCCAGTGTCATTAAAAATCAAGCAATGGGTATCGTAAACATCGATGACCCTTGGCTGGCGTCCATGTCGAAGCGATTGAATACGAAAATCACATTGTCGCTCACCGATAGTCAAGCCAATCTTTACGCGCACATTCATGCTGAAATGCCGGAGTTGGTGTTTGATTTTTATGCTAACGGACAATTAATCGGTCGATATACTTCCCCGCTGAGCGGTCGTTACAACACGTACAATTTGTTGTTTGGCGCGGCGGTGGCCATGAATTTGGGCTTGAACCCTGCGGTGGCCATGGAACGAGCGTGCACTTATAAACCCACCAATAACCGCAGTGAATGGAGGACCATCGGCAATGCCCAAATCTTCTTAGACGCTTACAATGCCAATCCCAGTTCGATGTCGGTGGCAATTCAAAGCTTCTCCACCATTTCGGGTAGTAAAGCATTTTTTCTCGGCGATATGTTGGAATTGGGAGAACATTCCCCAGCCGAACATCAGGCGCTGTACACCCTTTGCTGTGAATTGAATATTCAAGGAAATACATACTTGGTAGGTCCGGAGTTTTGTGCCGCTTGTCCACAGCACCCCTATCGCTTTGAAACGATGGACGCCTTACTGGCTTGGTTAGACACTCATCCCATTGATACGAATTTCGCCTTTATCAAAGGCAGTAGAGGCATTAAGATGGAACGTGTACTAGAACATTTCAAGCCTGCATAAAAAAGAGGGAATTGCTTCCCTCTTTGGTATCATCTGATATTTTAAGAATATTTAAAATCCTTGACTATTGAACAGTGACACTGCACCTGTAGCCAACATATTCAAGAGTGCCAATGGAATCATGGCTTTCCATCCCAATCGCATTAACTGATCGTAACGGAAACGAGGCAATGTCCAGCGAATCCACATAAACAGAAATACGAAGAAGAAGATTTTTGCAAACATGACTGCTACTTGGGCAATTCCAAGAATCATGGGGTCTGAAATCAAGTGCATGCCTGGGAAATTGTATCCCCCAAAATAAACACAGGCCATAACTGCGCTCGAAATAAACATGTTGATATACTCAGAAAACAAGTAGAAACCCAATTTCATAGACGAGTATTCTACATGGTAACCACCAATCAATTCTGTTTCACATTCCGCCAAATCAAACGGTGCGCGGTTACATTCAGCCAAGGCGCAGGTTAAGAACAAAATAAATCCGAGGGGTTGGTACCAAACATTCCAGTTCAAACCGACTTGTTGTTCAACCATTTCGCGCAAGCTCAAGGTACCGCTCATCATCACAACCGCGATTAAAGCCAATCCCATGCTCAATTCATAACTAATCATTTGTGCACTCGCCCGAATGGCACCATACAAGGAATATTTGTTGTTGGAAGCCCATCCACCAATCATGATGCCGTAAACGCCAATGCTTACAATACCCATGATATAAAGTACTCCGATGTTAACATCGGCCACTTGCAACTGAACATCTCTACCGAAAATGGGCAAAGAGGTACCCCAAGGAATCACCGCACTGGTAATAGTGGCTACGATCATGGCGATTCCAGGTCCCAAAATAAACAACCATTTTTCGGCATTTTTGGGAATAATTTCTTCTTTAAATAGCAACTTACCTCCATCGGCAAACGGCTGCAGCAAGCCGAAAGGACCTACCCTGTTCGGACCCAAGCGATCTTGGAAAAACGCGGCAATTTTTCGCTCCCCAAAGGTGAAGTACAACGCCATCACCAAGGTAATTGCCAAGATGACCACAATCAAGATCAGTTTCTCTAAAAATAATGCACTATCCATGGTTTAGGCTTTGTTTAGCAATGGAGTATGTTCAGGGGCATCTACCTCATAATGGTTGGCAGAAATAACCGATGAACGGTCTATGTGACGGGGTCCTTCGATCGTCCAATCTGCTTTGCCCTTCTTTTCAAAGCGACATTCGTTGCAGATAAACTCTTTCACCTCACCGTATTGGTCTTTGCGTGCGGTTACACGGGCAATTTCATCTCCTATCATCCACACAACGGCTTTTCCTGAGCAGCATTTACACTCGCGATGGGCGTCCATGGGTTTGGTGTACCACACACGGGAACGGAATCGGAAAGTTTTATCGGTCAATGCACCAACGGGACAAACATCGATTACGTTACCGATGAATTCATTTTTAAGACTCTTTTCGATGTAGGTGCCGATTTCTGCTGCGTCACCGCGTTTTAGAACGCCATGTTCGCGCTGTTCCGTAAGTTGGTTGGCTACATATACACAACGGTAGCACAAAATACAGCGGGTCATGTGCAATTTGATGTACTCCCCGATGTCTACTTTGTCGAACGTTCTGCGCTCAAACTCGTAACGCGTGTTGCTTTTACCATGTTCATAGGCCAAATCTTGCAAGTGACACTCTCCTGCTTGATCACAAACTGGGCAATCCAAGGGATGGTTAATGAGCAGCATTTCAACAACTCCTGCGCGGGCGTCGATGACTTTTTCGCTGGACTTATTTTTAACTTCCATTCCATCCATGACGGTGGTTGAGCAACTCGCGACCAATTTGGGCATCGGGCGAGGGTCTTTTTCAGAGCCCTTGCTCACTTCCACCAAACAGGTTCTACATTTTCCTCCACTGCCTTTCAAACTGCTATAGTAACACATTGCTGGGGGGGGCACGTCGCCACCAATCATGCGCGCTGCATTCAAAATGGTGGTACCTGGATCCACTTGAACCGATTGTCCATCAATGGTTACAGTAAATTTTGGATTCGTTTCTGACATAATTATCCGTTAACTGTCTCAAATGTTTTTTCAGTAACCAAGCCATAATTCTTAGTCATACATAACTTCGGCTCTTTTACGTGCCATTCAAATTCTTCGCGGAAATGACGGATTGCTGCGGCAACGGGCCAAGCGGCCGCATCACCCAAAGGACAAATGGTATTCCCCTCGATTTTGCGTTGAATATCCCAAAGTAGGTCGATGTCTTCCATCTTTCCATGTCCGTATTCTAGACGATGCAATACTTTTTCCATCCAGCCTGTACCTTCTCTACAAGGACTGCATTGTCCACAGCTTTCATGATGATAGAAACGGGTGAAATTCCAGGTATTTCTTACGATGCACTGGTCTTCATCATACACGATGAATCCACCAGAACCCAACATACTTCCTGTGGCAAATCCACCTTCCGACAAACTTTCATAGGTCATCAAACGATCTTCGCCGGTGGCGGTTTTGCACACCAGGTAATGGGGTAAAATTGGAACGGAAGAACCTCCTGGCACGCAGGCCTTGAGTTTTTTGCCGTTTTTAATGCCTCCCAAATATTGATCGCTGTAAATAAATTCCTCTACCGACAATCCCAAAGTAATTTCATAGACACCCGGATTGTTTACGTTTCCTGAGGCACTGATTAATTTTGTTCCAGTGCTTCTACCCAACCCAATCTGGGCGTAAGCACCTCCACCATCATTGACAATAGGCACTACTGCGGCGATGGTCTCTACGTTATTAACAACGGTAGGACGATCCCACAATCCTTTCACCGCAGGGAATGGCGGCTTGATGCGAGGATTTCCACGTTTGCCCTCCAAGCTTTCGATCAGCGCCGTTTCTTCTCCGCAGATGTAGGCACCTGCACCGGTGCTTACTGCTAAATCCAAATCAAAACCGCTGCCTTTGATGTTTTTCCCTAACCATCCATTGGCATAGGCCTCGGCGATGGCTTTTTCAAGGATTTGCAACACAAACATGTATTCACCACGGATATAGATGTAGGATTGATTGCATCCTAAGGCATAAGACGACAAGATCATACCCTCAATCAACAAGTGAGGGATTTTCTCCATCAAATAACGGTCTTTGAAAGTTCCAGGTTCACTTTCATCGGCATTGCATAACAAGTGGCGAGGTACACCTTCGGGTTTGGCGATAAAACTCCATTTCATCCCTGTTGGAAAACCAGCACCACCCCTACCACGAAGTCCGGATTTTTTGACTTCCTCTACGACATCGTCGGGCGACATGCTTTTCAGGGCCTTCTCTACCGCTTTGTAACCACCATTTTTGCGGTATACATCGTGGGTATGAATGCCTTCAACACCAATATGTTCTAACAGTAATTTACGATCCATAATTTTCTAGTCCCAGATAATTGGCAATTGGATTCTTGCGATATTGTTCAATGAGTTCATCCACTTTGGCCTCTGTGAGGTGTTCGTGGAATTTTTCTCCCGCTTGTAACATGGGTGCGTATCCACAGGCACCCAAGCATTCCACGGTTTTTAGGGTAAACAGGCCATCTGGAGTGGTTTCACCGTCCTTGATACCCAATTTATTTTCGATGTAGGCAACGATTTTCTCTGCACCTTCAATCATACATGGGCCTGTTCTACACACCTCTAATTTTACCTTACCCACGGGTTTGATGTCGTACATGGAATAGAATGTAGCCACCTCATACACTTCAATGGGCAATATATGCAGCAATCGGGCCACATAATCCATCACAGGTTCGCTCAAGTAACCAAAATGGGCTTGGGCCAAATGCAACACGCTCAGAAGGGAACTTTTCTGTTTGCCCTCGGGGAATTTTGCAATTTGACGTGCAACTTCCTGTAACAAAGGCTCTGGGAATTGAATATTTTCTTGACTCACAACAATGTACAATTAGGCATCTAACTCTCCGGCGATTATGTTCATGCTGCTCATGGTTAAAATCGCATCGCTGAGAACAGAATCAACAATCATTTCAGGGTAAGCTTGATAATAGATAAAACAAGGTCTTCTAAAATGCAATCGATATGGGGTTCTACCGCCATCGCTCACCAAATAATAACCCAACTCTCCGTTTCCACCTTCAACGGCATGATAAACCTCCCCCGCAGGGATGGCCGTTTCACCCATGACAATTTTAAAGTGGTAAATCAACGATTCCATGCTTCGGTAAACCTCTTCTTTGGGAGGCAAATAGAATTCTGGTACGTTTGCATGGAAATCACCAGAGGGCATCTTTTCCAGGGCTTGACGAATGATTTTAACACTTTGACGTATTTCTTCCTGACGCACCACGAAACGATCGTAAGTGTCACCATCTTTTCCAACGGGGATATCAAAGTCAAAATCTTGATAGCTGCTGTAGGGGTTCATGACGCGCACATCGTAATCTACACCTGCAGCACGCAAATTGGGACCTGAGAAACTATACTCTAGAGCCCGTTCTGGTTTGATAGGACCTGCACCAATAACGCGGTCCATGAAAATCCTATTTCTGGTCAACAAACGATCAAACTCTTCGAAATTCACGGGGAATTCCTCCAAGAACTTGTTCAATTTGGCATGGAATGAGGCTGAAAAATCGCGCTCAAACCCACCTATTCTGCCTACGTTGGTTGTTAGACGGGCGCCGCAAATTTCTTCGTACAGTTCGTAGATTTTTTCACGCTCTTGGAACATGTAGGTGAATCCAGTCAATGCACCTGTATCAACCCCGATTACAGAGTTACACACCAAGTGATCGGCAATACGAGCCAATTCCATCACAATAACCCGCATGTAATCAACGCGCTTGGGCACCTCGATGCCTGCCAGTTTTTCAACCGTCATGTGCCATCCAATATTGTTTATCGGAGACGAACAATAGTTCAGACGGTCAGTGATTGGAGTAATTTGATTGTAAGGTCGTCTTTCGGCCAATTTTTCAAAAGCCCTGTGAATGTATCCAATAGTAGGTTCTGCACTTAATATTCTCTCACCGTCGACCTTCAAAATATTTTGGAAAATACCATGCGTGGCGGGGTGTGTAGGACCTAAGTTCAGCGTAGCGATATCACCATCGATGGTCTCAGTAGAGATGATTTGTCCGGTATTTTTAATCGTTATTTCATTCATCTTCCAAAGAATGTATCGTTTTTATCTGTGCGGGTTTCATCCTCCAAAGCGTATTGCTTGCGCAAGGGATGATAATCCATGTCGTCCATGTTTAAAATTCTACGCAAATCGGGGTGACCTTCGAATTGAATGCCATAGAAATCGAAAGTTTCTCTTTCCATCCAATTGGCGCCTGCATAGAGGTTTGTCAGCGTTGGGACATTGAGTGATGACTCTAGAAGGGTTACTTTTATTCTAACGCGAAGATTGGCGACCAAATTGTGCAAATGATACACCACCTCAAATTCAGCACCCGTTCTTTCAGGATAGTGTGTCCCACAAATGTCTGTGAGATAAATAAACTGATGCTGGTTTTTTAGTCCTTCTACCAATCCCAACAATGAAGATGCAGGCACGGTCACATTTACCATACCGTATTGATCCTCTCGGGCATTGGGCTCACCACCGAGCAAATTGGCCAAATGAGAAAGCAATTGTTGATTGTCCATGATTATTTCTCTGCCGATTGAATATTGTAGCTTTCCAAGATTTTTTTGTACTCATCGCTATCGCGACGACGCAAACTTTCGTTTTTCGCCAATTCTTGAATTTTCATTAATCCTTCAATGATTTGTTCGGGTCTTGGAGGACAGCCAGGGACGTAAACATCAACAGGAATTACTTTGTCGATCCCCTGTAACACACTGTAGGTATCAAAAATCCCTCCTGAACAAGCACAAGCTCCAACAGAAAGCACCCACTTAGGTTCAGCCATCTGATCGTACACTTGTTTCAAAACAGGCGCCATTTTCTTAGAAATGGTACCCATAACCATGAGTAGATCCGTTTGACGGGGCGTAAACGCCAATCGCTCCGAACCAAATCTGGCCAAATCATAGTTTGCACCCATTGTTGCCATAAACTCAATTCCACAACAAGAGGTAGCAAAGGGCAAAGGCCAAATAGAATTTGACCTCGCAATACCAATCACCTTATCCAAGGAGGTAGCAAAGAAACCTTGTCCTTCAATACCCTCTGGAGCATCAACAGTTTTCACCATAGTTTTGTCTTATTTTTCCCACTCAAGGGCTCCGCGTTTCCAAACATAAATGAATCCCAACAAAAAGAATCCAACAAAGGCCACAACCGCACCGAATCCTTCCCATCCCATTTCTTTAAAATTGACTGCATATGGATAGAAGAATATTACCTCTACATCGAACAGTACAAACAAAATGGCTGACAGGAAATACTTTACAGAAACTGGAAAACGGGCATTCCCCTGGTTTTCAATTCCACACTCAAAATTATCTTCCCTTTTGGCTGTCTTTCGATTGGGCCCCAACAAGTGGGAAATTCCCAACGTCAATGCCACAAAGCCCACTGCAACTCCTATTTGAATGAGAATGGGCAGGTAATCGTTTGGCGTATTCATCTCTTCTGCAAATCTAATACAAGCGAATGAGGGTTTTGTTCTTTTAACATGGAAAAATTGACTTTTTTTCCTCAGTCTGATTGCTACTTTTGTGTAAACAATTTTATGAATAGAAAACACTTACGAGCAGGCCTTTATTCCATCTGCGCAATAACTGTGGCTACTTTAGCATTGTCTAACGCAAACGGACCTGGTGGCGACCGCACTGGCGCACCCGGATCTTCCGGAAACTGCAGTGGCTGTCATGGCGGAACTGCCGCTTTGGGAGGCGACTTGGTGATCACAGCGGTTGATGTTGCCACAGCTTCCATGGTTACTACCTACGAGCCCGGCAAGAAATACACCATCGGCATCAAAATGGCGGGTACATCTACTCGGAAAGGATTTCAAGCCACGGTTCTCGATGCCGCTAACAAAGCCATTGGCACAGTCAGCAACGTAGGTACAGGTGCTACCTCCTACACTTCAGGAACCAGAACCATTGTAGGACATAATACACCCGGATTGGGCGTTTGGTATTTTGACTGGACAGCACCCACTGCAGCATCGGGCAACATTACAATTCATGCCTCTGGGGTTGTTTCAAACATGAATAACAACGACAATGGCGATCAGGTAATAAAAAATAGCCTTACACTAACAGCGCCCGTTTCATCGGTTAAAACCAATACAAAACCAACATTAACCATTTTCCCAAACCCGTCAAGTTCGTTGATTTCGTTTTCGGAAGAACTTCACGAGATCAACATCATTTCGATCAGTGGAAAAACGGTTGCTTCGGCTCAGAGAGCCAATGAAATGATGGTTGAGGGATTGACTGTCGGACAGTATTTTGTCATCGCAAAAAATGCGACCGGCCAAATTGTGCATTTGAACTTTGTGAAGAACTAAGCTATCGGTTTCTTCTTTGATATTCATTCAACGCCCGGTGGTAACGCTGGGCGTTTTTGTTGTGCTCGTTGAGAGAAACAGCAAAGTCGTGTTGTGGCGTAAGGTCGGACTTCGCACAGAAATACAAATACGGGTACGATGAACCGAACAAAGTAGAATCTATGGCATTAACACTGGGTATGCACAATGCACCAATTGGCAATCCCTTGTGAATATATGTGTTGTAGGGCGATTCAATTTTGGTATCTCTCAACAACACCCTCCCCGACCTGCCTCGGGCAAAAACCACGGTTGGGTCAGCCTGTAAAAGCATATTGATTTTAAGTCGATTTTTGTAGGTTGCCGCAATTTTCCCATATTCAGGTATGTGGTTGCTTTCTTTGGTTACGATGGAGGCCAATATTATCACTTCTACCGGACTCATACCCAATTTTTGGGCTGCCAACATGCGCTCTTTTGTCCAAAAGTCATGGGCTTCATTCACCAATCGATCCAATACTTGGATGGGTTTTGCTTCTCTTTTGAACATGTAAGAATTCGGAATTGCGATGGCTTGCCAATTGTAGGAGTCCAACCCCTTTCCTTTCAGCCAAGTTTGCTCATTCCAACGTTTGTGGTTGGTGGGATCCATCAATTCTTCCCCCAATTCTGTGGGAGACCATTCAAATTGTTTGGACAGTTGTTTTAGAAATTGATTGTAATCCCAATTGCTTAGGATTGTCACCATTTTTTGCTCACGTTGGTATTTAACCAACAATTTGATTGTGCTCCACAGGCTTGTTTTGGGACGGATCACCAAGGTCGTGGTACCTGCTGCAGTCAAATTCAACCCTTTCCATTTTGCGATTTTTGCCAATGAAAGTGGTGTTGACAATCCAGTCTTCGACTCAACCAAAGAATCAAACTGGGAGGAGGAAATAGGCGCATCATACTTCAACAATACATTCATTTCATTGGTTGAATACCAATTGGGAAGGAGCCACAGTTTCAAACCAAAAAGCGAAAAAAGAAGCCACAACAATACCCAAATCCTTTTCTTTACCATACAGCCACAAAATTGCATTTTTTTCGTAGAATTCCATCCATTTTTCGGTGTAAATACACTCAAAGCCCTAGAAAAACCATTAGGTTTGTGTTGTGAAAATACTGTTGATCGGATACGGAAAAATGGGCCAAATCATAGAAAAATTGGCGGTGGAAAAAGGACATGAAATTGTCGCTCGATACAATTCAACCACCCCGTTCAATGATGAAACAGTGCTCCCTGCCGATGTTGCCATTGAATTCAGCAGCCCTCATTTGGCCGTTTCACACCTGCTCACATGTATAGATCATGGAATCCCCGTTGTTACTGGAACCACAGGATGGTATCATGATTACGAAATGGTGAAATCTACTTGCCTCGAGAAAAATGGCACCTTATTTACAGCCACCAATTTCAGTTTGGGCGTAAACCTTTTCTTTGAAATGAGCCGAAAACTAACGCGCATGATGAACCATCAACCCTACCAACTGAGTATCGAAGAAATTCATCACACCGAGAAAAAAGATGCACCCAGTGGCACTGCAATCACATTGGCCGAAACCATTCTTGAAGAGTCAAACGCGTTGAATCGATGGGTGTTATCGGAAGATAAAAATGCATCATTAAAAACAGACAAACACGCATTACCCATTGTTGCCAAACGCTTGCCGGGAGTACCTGGAACCCACATTTTAACGTTTGAGAGCGAGGTAGATATTATCAAATTTGAGCATGAGGCCAAAAGTCGCCTTGGGTTTGCCAGTGGCGCAGTGCTTGCCGCCGAATGGGTTTGCGGTAAATCGGGCGTGTTTGGTATGCGTGACTTGCTTAACTTTGAAGGCTAATATCAACCATGCAGAGTTTTAATTCAGAACTATTCTTCATCCTCTGGGTGATTTGCTTTGTACTCACACGTGTGGGCTTGTCGAAGATGTTCAAAGCCGCCGGACAGTCTGCAGGCATGGCGTGGATACCCGTATTGAGTTGGTGGTATTGGATAAAAATTGTAGATCGTCCTAAATGGTACATGTTAGGAATGGTCATTCCCGGATTGAATATTTTGTTCAGTTTCAACATCACATTAGACATGCTCCGTTCTTTCGGAAAACACGGCTATTGGGAACAATTATTTGGTACCGTATTCAGTTTTGTATACTTCCCAATATTGGCTTTCAAACCGATGAAATATTACGGTCCAGCTGGAAACAAAGCCTGGAAGGAAGCGAATGTTCCCAAGCACGATGGAATTCGCGAATGGGGTGATGCCATTCTGTTTGCTGCTTATGTGGCGGGGGGAATGCGTGCATTGTATTTCGATTTGTATCAAATCCCTACCCCCTCAATGGAATCTAACTTAATGGTGGGTGATTATTTGGTTGTTAGCAGAGCAAAAATTGGGATGCGCATTCCCATGACGCCCATCACCGTTCCTGTGATGGCTCCCAAACAAATTATGGGCGTAAAAGCGTATACTGATTTGGTAGAGTTACCCTATATGCGTTTGCCAGGTTGGTACACCATCAAAAATAACGACGTAATAGTTTTTAACTGGCCAACTGATGATGACGCAGATGCTGATGGATTGTCGGACTATCAACAAACAGACGATGGCATTACGCTGAGTTTACCTGCAGATAAAAAAGACAACTACGTAAAGCGATGTGTAGGAATTCCCGGGGATCGCATCAAATTGGTCGGCGGTCAAATTTATGTGAATGACAAATTGCTTCCACGCATTGGAAAGCAACAAAAACGCTTTTTGGCTTTGTTAAAAACGCCCATTACCGAGGATTTTCTTGAGCAAAATGAATTGGGGGATTTCAATTTCCCGCCCAATGCCAAATTGATTCAAGATGCAGCACAAAAAACCGGCAAGTATATCATTCCTTATCATTTGTTCACCTGGCCCGAGAATTACGAAAAACTCAAAAATCACCCGGAGGTGATGAGTATTTTCTTGGACTCTATAGACGAGGGGTACCAAAGGGTCATGTTCCCCGGCAATGTGAGGTTTAATGGGCAACTGCTCGACAAACATGCCGACACCTCATTGTATGATTTTGCGCATCCCAATTGGAACATCAACAATTACGGTGAAGTTCGATTACCTAAACGCGGCGAAACGATAGCGTTAACTGCCCAAAATTGGGACTTTTTGAAATTGGCAATCAACAAATATGAGCACGGTAAGATTGTACAGCGGGGCGGAAAATTTTATTCCAACAACGGACAGGGTTCAGAGGTAAAATCATACACCTTCAAAATGGGTTATTACTGGATGATCGGCGACAACCGTTACAACAGCTTGGATTCTCGTTTTTGGGGATATGTTCCTGAAGACCACGTCGTTGGAAAACCCTTATTCACGTTCTTCAGTCTAAAAAAGGTGATGTCAATAGATCCCGAAACCAATCAACCATTGACCACCAACGGGAACATGGAATACAAAGTGAAGGGCATTCGCTGGAGCAAGATCTTCAGCTGGATTGAGTAACTGAATAACTAATTGAGTGAAATAGGCGGAATCATTTGGTCTGCCGAGTTATAGAACATGAGTCCATGTACTACTGGATTCAGCCATTCTATGATGGGCATTTCTCTAAGCACCAAAAGAACATCTGATTCTGAGTCTGCTTCTATTGTGCACCACCATTTATTGATATCCTCATTTACGGCATACATATGGAGTACACCGCGCTGAAACAAATCATCGACGTATTGCCTTTGTTTTGGAATTAACCTGGCCATTCTTTCATCCATGACCGCAATTTCGCTTTCAACCAAATACAAAGACATTTTATACCAATTGAATCATTGTGGGAGGAACTTGAGGAACAGAAGCAGAATACCCTACGTGATTTCCAGCAAAATTTTTGTTGTCGCAATGCCAGTGCGATTCCAATTGTTTGGCTTCATCGTTTGTGAGCAAATCGAGTTTTAGCAATATCTCTTGTGCCACTTGGTATTGGGGACCCATTTTCCCATCATCAATTTTAATGGCGATGCCCCATTTTTTAAGTGGAATTGATAGGCAATATACCCCGTCGGCCCCTGTTTTCCCAACGATTCTCCCTTGGGTTACTTTCATGAGATCAGTACAATATCGTTTGGTGCCAGCCACCAGTTCGGGATATTTTGTAACCGCTTTAACGATGCGATTGCAAATTTGGGTGAGGGCATCATTTTTCCAAGGCATGGGAGCCACCAAATTCTTGTAGGCCAGGGCTTGGTTCCTCAGCGGCATACCGAAAATTGGGGCAGAACACCCATCCACACCCATTGCCAATTTACTGGCATCCATTTCGTAAAACAGGGCCGTAATTTCTTTGATGGCGGTATGCAAGGGATGATTTGGCGAAAGGTAATCATGGATGGATAATTGACTGTTGACACAATGCGCCAAAAAACCGGCATGCTTTCCACTACAATTGTTGTGCATACAACTCGGCTCATGGTTGGCTTTGATGAGGGCTACAAAGTCTTTTTTCAATGTGGGTTGCTGCTTTCCGCATTTGAGATGATCGGCATTTAACGATATTTTCCGCAACACAGCATTTACCACCTCTAGATGCATGTCTTCCCCATTGTGCGAAGCACACATGATGGCTAATTCGCGTTCTGTGAATCCCATTGCATCGAATCCTCCCGACAATAAAAAAGGAATATGCTGAAAGTATTTCAATGCTGATCGAGGAAACGAGACTTGTTCAATATCACCAACCGACCAAATTACTTCCCCATGTTCATCTACAACACAAAAAGAACCCCGATGAAAACTTTCTACTATCTCTCCCCGAATGTTTTCAACCAAGATGGGATTGCTTGAATTCTCAACTGCCATGTTTTGATTATAATCGTTGCTGACCTAACAAAAATAGCACCGCCATTCGCACGGCAACGCCATTTTCTACTTGCTGAAGAATGATACTTTGGTCGCTATCAGCCACTTCGCTACTAATTTCAACGCCACGGTTTATTGGGCCTGGATGCATGATGCAGATTTCTTTGTCTAATCGCTGCAATTTATCCATGGTTAAACCGTAAAGGTTCGAATATTCTTTTAGCGATGGGAAGTATCGTTGATCTTGTCGCTCCAGCTGAATTCGCAACATGTTGGCTACATCACACCAATTGAGCGCTTCCTCAAGGTTGTGCGATACCTTTACACCCAATGCTGCTATATGTTTTGGGATGAGCGTTGCGGGACCACAAACCATTACTTCAGCCCCAAGCAATTGCAAACAATAAATATTGCTCAACGCCACGCGTGAATGAAGAATATCGCCGACAATCACAACTTTTTTCCCTGCTACATCGCCATATTGCTCCCTGATTGAGTAGGCATCAAGCAGCGCTTGTGTGGGATGCTCATGCGTTCCATCACCGGCATTGATAATTTGAGCATCAATGTGTTTAGACAAAAATACGCACGCCCCAGGTGCGGGGTGACGCATCACCACCATGTCTACCTTCATCGACAAGATATTGTTGACTGTATCGATGAGGGTTTCGCCTTTTTTTACACTCGATGAGGAGCTGGAGAAATTGATGGTATCAGCGCCCAACCTTTTCTCTGCCAATTCAAATGACACACGGGTGCGGGTTGAATTTTCAAAAAACAAATTGGCGATGGTTACATCGCGCAAGGCTGGCGTCTTTTTTATAGGGCCGTTGATCAGTGATTTGAAATTGTCGGCTGTTTCAAATATGGTTTGTATTTGGGTAGCGTTCAATCCTTTGATGCCTAACAGGTGTTTTATGGGTGCGTTCACTGTCATTCTTTTTTGCTTAATAACCAAACTTGCTGTTGTTCGTCTGTCCATTCCACTTTCACATGCTCGCCAGTACTTCTAGAATCCACCACCACCCCAACATAATTGGGCGATATAGGCAGTTCACGTTGAAATCTCCTATCAACCAAGACCATGAGTTCAACTTGCTGAGGACGGCCAAAGCTCATCAGCGCATCAATAGAGGCCCTAACACTTCTTCCGGTGTATAAAACATCATCAACCAGAATGATGTTGAGATTTTCCGTTGAAAAGTTGACGTTGGATTTTTTGGGCATGAAAATTTCCCCACGACCAATATCGTCTCGAAAGAAGGTGTGGTCCAGTTCTCCGTATTTGAGCGTTGTTTCGGGCTGGATTTCGGTGATAACATCGACCAATTTTTTCGCCAAATTGATACCTCTTGGCTGCAATCCGATGATGGCCGAATGAGAAAAATCGCCATGCATTTCAATCAATTGAAGCGCAAACCTCTTGATGATGAGGTTGAGTTTGTGTGTGTTGATGAGCAGTTTAGGTTGGCTCATTGGATAGAGAAATTACGGTATCAAATTCATCTTTTGACAATGCGATGACTGATAACCTGGGTTGACGTAATAGCCCCATGTTGGTGAGGCGAGGATCTGATTTCATTGTGTGAAGGGAGACAGGATTTTTCAGTTTGTACGCGGGCTTAACATCCACAACAACCCAAGCCGTTTCCGAGGTTGTTGGATCTTGGTAATGGGTTTTAACTACTTCTGCTACCCCTACTACTTCTTTGCCTTCGTTGCTGTGATAGAACAAACAAAGGTCTCCCAGTTCCATGGCTATCAGGTTGTTTCTAGCTTGGTAATTCCTCACGCCGTCCCAAAAGGTTTGTTGGTCTTTGTTGAATTGTTCCCAACTATACTTGAAAGGCTCTGATTTAATCAGCCAAAAGTTCATAGTAGCAAAGTAAAATCAAAGCAAACGATTCGCAAACCCTTAAAGTGATATACAATCACCATTTTATTGACAATTTTGACGATGCTAAAAAAAATGACAATAAAAGTTAGAAAAACTTGACAAATTCAAATTTCTGTTGTTCATTTACCAAGCACATAATTGTCAATTTTTTTAACAATGTTCCTCAAAGAAAACCTCAAACTCCTAAGAAAACGCCGCAAAAGAAGTCAAGAAGACGTGGCAAAAAGTCTGAACATTACTCGTTCTGCCTACAACAGTTATGAAAACGGAGTTGCAGAACCTGGCATTCAGATCTTGATTCGATTGTCGGAGTTTTTCCAAATCAACATCGACAAATTGCTTCGCACTGATTTGGCGCGGTTGAACGAATTGCAACTGTCACAATTAGAAAAAGGATTTGACTTGGACCTTACGGGCACTCGATTGCGCATTTTGGCGACTACTGTAAATGCAGACAACGACGAGAACATTGAACTGGTCCCTTTGAAGGCCAAGGCGGGATATGCCACTGGTTATGCTGACCCTGATTACATAAAAACACTGCCTGCATTTAATTTGCCTTTTTTATCGGCCAACCGGAAGTACAGGAGCTTCCCTATTTCTGGCGACAGTATGCCCCCTGTTTCAGACGGCGCATTTGTTACAGGTGAATATGTGCAGGATTGGAACATGGTAAGAAATGGGCATCCCTACATTGTGATTACGCAAGATGAAGGCATTGTTTTCAAGGTGCTTTACAACCGAATCGAGGAAGACGGTACGTTTTTACTTTGCAGCACAAATACATTATACAGTCCTTACACGGTGAAGGTTGACGATATTTTAGAGATTTGGAAATTTGTAAATTACATAAATCCAAAATTCGAAGAACCGACTGCCACGGAATCCAACGATATAGGTCCAGCCATCCGAATGATACAGCGAGAAATTGGCCTTATAAAAGACAAGGTCAAGAACATCGAAGAAAAGATTTGATTGTAATTACACATTTCCTGAGTCAAGTATGATTCAGATTCGGTGGTTTCGTTTTATTTTTGCCGACACTTTATCCAAGACAAATGAAATTCGGTAAGAAAGAATATCTCAATTGGTATAGAAATATTTTGTTGCAACGTCGTTTCGAAGAAAAAGCGGCCCAACTGTATGGACAGCAAAAAATCAAGGGATTTTGCCATTTGTACATTGGACAAGAGGCGATAACCGCAGGTATGATGACGGCCATCAAAACGGGAGATAAAGTAATTACTGCCTACCGCGACCATGGTCATGCTTTGGCCATGGGAGTTAGCGCCAATGCGGTTATGGCCGAATTGTACGGAAAAGAAACGGGTTGTACTGGCGGCAAGGGCGGTTCGATGCACATGTTTTCGAAGGAGCACAATTTTGTCGGAGGTCACGGCATTGTAGGGGCACAAATACCTATGGGTGCCGGTTTGGCTTTTGCAGAACAGTACAACAATACTGGCAATGTAAGCTTGACTTTCTTCGGTGATGGCGCGGCAAGACAAGGTGCGTTGCATGAGGCCTATAACATGGCGATGCTCTGGAAACTGCCGGTTGTTTTCATTTGCGAGAACAACCAATATGCCATGGGTACCAGTTTAGAGAGAACCACCAACTTATTGGATATTTACAAAATTGGTTTGGGCTACGACATGCCTAGTTTTCAAGTGGATGGCATGAAGTGCGAAACCGTGCATGAAGCCATTTCCAATGCTTGCGAGCACGCTAGATCAGGGAAAGGTCCGGTATTCTTAGAAATCAAAACATACCGCTACAGAGGACACAGTATGAGTGATCCTGCGAGCTACAGAACCAAAGAAGAGGTTGCGGACTACAAAACCAAAGATCCTTTGGAAACCACCAAAGCAACCATCCTTTCTAAGAAGTACGCAACGGAAAAAGAACTTGATGCAATGGAAGAAGAAATCATCGCTGAAGTGAATGCAAGTGTTCAATTCGCTGAAAATTCTGCTTATCCCGATGCTTCTGAATTGTACACAGACGTTTACGTTGAAAACGACTACCCATACATTACTGACTAATCACGAAATTTCTTATATTCGCGCCTCCTTATTTTTATTATGAACATCAAAGAGAGTATCACATCTATTCAAACCAGCATAAAAGCTTATTACGAAGCCAATAAAAAACGCGTTCAACAAATTGGACTAGTTGCCATCGCCATTATTGGTGGTGCGGTATACTGGTTTCAGTTTTACATGCCTGGTCAAGAAAAAGAGGCTGAGGTGAAATTTGCCAAATTGTGGCATTACTTCAAATCTGATTCTTTGGATGTTGTATTGAAAGGTGACAAGGTAAACAAAATCATGTCAGCAGTAGAAATTGCCGATAAGTACAGCATGACAGCCAAAGGAAAAGAAGCCAGTTTGATGGCTGGGTTGTCTTACTTGAAAAAAGGCGAATACAAAAAAGCCTTGGATTATTTGGATAATTTCAACGCGGGAGATGCCATCTTAGGTCCATCAGCCATCGCTGCAAAAGCTGCTTGCTACAGCGGTTTGGGTGATCTTTCAAAATCTGCGGATTTGTATGAAAAAGCGGCCAAATTGGGAGAAAACGAATACACCAGTGCCTACTACCAAAAAGCGGCTGTTCATTATGAACTTACCAAAGATTACGCGTCGGCCTTGAGTTGCTACGAAACGTTGGAAAGTAAATACAGCGCTACTCGCGAAGGTCAAGAGGCAGAGAAGTACATCTATCGCCTAAAAGGCTTGATGGGTGAATTGAATAAATAAGATACCCGGTGGCTACATCGCTTTCTTCTTCCCCTCAACCCTCCTTTTCTTACGATCAAAACCACTACAGAATTGGTATTGTTACAGCTGCGTGGAATCATCACATCACCAGTCTACTCAGACAAGGCGCGTTAGACACATTGATTGAGACTCATTCACAACAGTCATTGGAAATTGTGGAGTTATCAGTTCCTGGAGCATTTGAAATACCCACTGCGGCCCAATGGTTGTTTGAAAAAGACTGTGACGCAGTCATTAATTTGGGTTGTGTAATTAAAGGCGACACCCCACATTTTGATTATGTTTGCAATGCAGTTACCGATGGCATCGGACAATTGGCATTAAAATTTAGTAAGCCCTGTATTTTTGGCATCATCACAACCAATACAGAGCAGCAAGCATTCGACCGCGCTGGCGGTTCTTTGGGCAACAAAGGTGCAGAAGCCGCGGAAGCCGCTTTGTGGATGTTGTTGTCGAAATCCAATTTGGACTTTTAAATCACCCCATACCTACCCTTTTTTCAATGGCAAACGAAATCGAAAAAGTAGCAGAAAGCTATGCCGACCAACTCAGTGTTGCTGAGCAGTTGATTGAACAAAACAACGAAGAAGTATCCCTTGAATCGCAATACGCCAGCCTCAGTAAAGAGGAATTGGTGGCTGCTGCGAAAGAGTTGACACATTCAACGGATGTGAAAAAAGCCTATCAACAGCTTCAAGCATTGCGCAATGTGTTTGATGATTTATTGGCACAGGAAAGGCCGGGATTAATCAGACAATGGGTAGAGGATGGAAAAGATCCACGTGATTTTGTGGCACCTGTCGATGAGCAAAAGCAGGCATTGAATCAAGTAATCGCTGAATTCAAAAAGCGCAGAGAAGAAGAACGCAAACGCGCGGAGGAAAAAAAACTGCACAATTTGAATCAGAAGCGCCTGATTTTGGAGAAAATAAAAGCCCTGGTAGATTCTGAAGAAAACGACCATAGTTTGGACGTATTAAGGGAGTACATGCGTCAATGGCGTGAAATTCGTCATATACCCAAAGAATTCCAGGATGAATTGTACACCGCCTACAAATTTTACATCGACAAATTTTACAACGAACTCTCTGTTTTCAACGAACTTAAAGAATTAGATAAGGACAAAAATTTGGAGATTAAAATTGATCTCATCAAACGCGCAGAACAATTGAAGGATGAACCCAATATCCGAAAAGCGTTGTTGCAGTTAAACAAATATCACGAAGATTGGAAAAACACTGGTCCAGTCCGCGCCGAAATTTCCGATGATATCTGGAAACGATTCAAGGCAGCGTCTGACATCGTTATTGATGCAAAGAAAGCGCAGCAAGTCAAAATCGATGCGGACCGACAGCAAAATTTGGATAAGAAGATCTTTCTCATTGAAAAGGCAGAAACTTCGATCGCGGTATTGCCTTCTCAACCAAAGGAATGGGCGAAAATTGCCAAGGATTTGGATGAATTGATGTTGGAATGGAAAAAAATCGGCCCTGTTCCAACCGAGAAAAACGAAAAAACTTGGTCTAGATTTAAAGCCATTCACAACCAGTTTTACGGGGAGCGCAAGCACTTTTTCAAAGATTTAAATTCAAGTAAAAAAGACAACCTTTCACGCAAAATCAAGCTTTGTGAAAAGGCAGAAGCGCTAAAGGACGCCAATGAATTCATGAAAACATCGGAGGCTTTGCAAAAGCTTCAAGATGAATGGAAAACTGTTGGACCTGTGCCGGAAGAACAAAACGAGGTGGTATGGAAGCGATTTAGAGGGGCATTTGATCACTTCTATGTAAGAAAAAACGAATGGTTCAAACAGCGCAAACAAGAAGAAAGTGGTGCCATTCAGAAAAAGAAAGATGTAATTTTGGGACTCGAGGCATTAAAAGCCAACGAAACCATTGAACACCAACTATTGTTACAAGAATTGAAGGCTTGGCAGAAACAGTGGAACGACGCTGGCTTTGTATCGGGTAAAACCTATCAACAATTGAATAAAACCTACCAAGGTCTTGCGGATGAAATTTTCAATCGATTCAGATCTGTCAGCAATTCTCAGCGCACCACCATGCAAAAGGAACACTTCAGTCAATTGGCCCAATCTGGCGATGGACAAAAGCGTTTACAAATGGAAGAGCGTAAAATCAAGGAGAAAATCGCGAAGTACAACGACGAAATTTCCACCATGGAAAACAACAAAGCATTTTTCAAACACAGCAAAAATGCGGAAGCCGTAACCAAGCAATTTGATGACAATATCGCCAAGGCGAAGGAGATGATTGCTAAGGCACAACAAGAATTGAAAGCGCTGAAGAGTGTTTCGTCATGAGCCTTCAAGGCATTTTCGGACTGATTGACTACTTACTTTATTTGGTTCAAACTACGAACCGACATGGGGTTCACTCCCCTTTTGTTTACCATTTTACGGACAGGGTTTTGTATGGTAATTTGGCCTGTCAATTTGAACCATCTGCAGAACTTTGTCGAAAAAGATTGATCCAATCAAAGCGCAAGATTAAATTCAATGACAGGGAGATTTTATTAAGCAAATTCGCTTTAGAAAGAATTCCATCGTCGAAATACAATCGATTAATTTTTCGATGGATCCAAGATCAACAGTTGGGAAATTACATCATTGAAATTGGCAGTAGCATGGGTGTGATGCCATTGTATTTTCAGCGGGGCTCAGCGGAGGTAAATCGGTATTTTGTTTTTGATAAAGTGGATACCCTCTTAACCATTTCCGAATACAACATTCGTGAATACGATTGTGGAGAATCTGTATCATTTTTATCGTATCAAAAAGCAGATGATATCATTAAGAAGTTGGGCAATTTGCCCACGAACTCCATTGATTTATTAATCATTAACGAAGCATTGGAATCCGTAGAATTTTGGAAATTGGTGGATTGGGCCACACCCAAATTGGGGGATCGTGGTTGTATCGTAATGACAACATTAAGGCATTCACAAGAGCAAGGACTCTTATGGCAACAGCTCAAAAACCAACCAAAAATTACTGTGGGTATAGATTTATTTGCGATGGGCATGGCTTTTGCAAGGAACACCCAAAAAAAAGAGAATTTTTTGTTAAGATACTAAGCGATGATTTACACACACAAAGTTCGGGTTCGCTATGCTGAATGCGATCAAATGGGATTCTTACACCACTCGGTATATGCATTGTATTTGGAAGAGGCGCGGACTGAACAAATGCGCTCTAAGGGCATCACGTACAAAGAAATGGAGGACAACGGATTAATTATGCCCGTCCGGTCCATGAGTTTTGAGTTTAAAAAGGCCGCCCGTTACGATGATTTATTGAGCATTGAAGTTTGGATTCTCGAAAAACCTACCATTCGCTGTGTGTTTTACTATCGAGTGTTGAATCAACTGGGTGAACTACTGAGTACGGCAACGACAGAAATGTTTTATGCTAGAAAATCCGACTTGAGACCAGTGAAAGTACCACAGGAAATCATTGACAAATACGAGTTTTAATCGTTTCTTGCCATCAAATCCATGGGATATTACAAATCCATCAAAAACCGCATTGATTCTGCTAGCGACGAACAGCTTTCAGACGAGGGTTTTTTTCAAAGCAACGAGCCCCAACCCGGCGATTCTAGCGAGCTGCACCCCATCATTCTATACTTAAAACGAACCAAATTAAGGGCTTTACAGGGAGAGAGTGTTTACGATGTAGGCAAATACTTCTTCAGATCCATGTTCATGGAGAACTTAAGTACCCGTGCTTCCAGTTTGAGTTTCAACTTCTTTTTGGCCTTGTTTCCGGCGCTAATTTTTCTGCTTACCCTTATTGGCTACCTGCCGTTGCATGGATTGAAATCGCAGTTCATTCAGGAGTTATCTCGCGTATTGCCAAAACAAACATTCAGGGAGATACAAGAAACTATTTTAGAGATTCTGAATAAACATAATACCGGATTGCTCTCATTCGGTTTTATAACGACCATCTATTTTGCATCGAACGCCTTTCACCTACTCATTAACTCATTCAACCGCAGACTTCCCTTCGCCAAGAAGAAAAACTGGTTACAAGTTCGTGGGAAAGCCGTTTTCATGACTTTTTGGATCAGTATCCTAATTATTGTAGCATTGCTCTTACTCACCTGGGCATTTCAGAGTGTAACTTACATTACTGAACATGATTGGCCATTTGCGGGTGTTTATTCATTCATGATCATGTTGCTAGAATATCTGGTTCTTGCGGCGTTATTTCAAATTGGAATATCCAGTATATACTACTTCGGACCTTCAAACCATAAGCGATGGCGGTTCTTGAGTGCGGGCAGTATCATGGCCACCGTTTTAGGGGGTATTTCAACCTTGGGATTTGGATTGTATGTAAACAATTTCAATACCTACAACAAGGTATACGGATCCATTGGTGCTATCATCGCTTTGATGATTTTAATTTACATCAACGTACTGACTATCATTGTGGGATTCGAATTGAACGTAAGCATTGAAAAATCCCTGGCGCAGCAGGAAAGACGCAACAAGCAACTTCCTAACCAATAAAGATCTTCTCTACAAAACCTGCTCCCATTCTCTCGTTCACCTTTTGCATGAGGGTTTCTCTTTGTAAAAACATTTCATTTTTGAGAGGCGCTTGATCGAAAGTCACGTAAAGGGTTTTCCCTTTGATAGATACGCTTGCTGTGTGTTTGGCAATCAGCTGACCTACAATTTCACTCCAATGTTTAACCAGTTCTATCTCGTTGTGCTTTTGGGTTAAATTATATCGATCATTCATCCGCTTCACGACGTCTGCGATGCTCTTTTCCTTTCGCTCAGGAACGTCTTTTCTAGGTAAATCGATCATGCTTTACAAATTTACTTGATTGCCAATTTACTTCTTCGGTATCCGTAGAAAAAATAAACGATCAAACCCAAACCAAACCATCCAAAGAACCAAGACCAATTGTTGGCTTCCATGCCTGTTAAAAGGTATGCGCAAACACTCAAGCCCAACAGCGGGATGAGCGACCAACTGCGGAGAAAACTAAAAATCGCCAAACCAATGAGTAAAATCCAATACAGACCATGTCCAACAGTGAACATATTATCCCAATGGCTCAAATTACCGAGATCCCCAAAATAGCCCGGAAAATTATATCGAACTATAACGATAGAGCCAATAATTATAGCCGGATAAATATATTTCCCACTGATGTAAGGCAAACGAAATCCCTTGCCTTCCCCTTCAGATCTCGGGGGTAAAAGCAAAACACCGCCACACACCAATACAAAAGCGAAAATGGTTCCAATACTGGTAAAATCGAGCACGAAATGCTCGTTGGTAAACAAGATGGGCACCCCCACCATCAACCCCGTAACAATGGTAGAAAATGAAGGGGTACTGAATTTTGGGTGAATTTTGGAAAACGCCGGAGGCAATAGTCCATCACGACTCATGCTCAACCAAATGCGTGGCTGTCCCATTTGAAATACCAACAGCACGCTGGCCATCGCTACCACGGCAACTATAGAAACAATGTATTCTAGCCAATCAATGCCCCTTGCACCCAAAACATACGCCAATGGATCACCCACTGCCAATGATTTGTATGGAACCATTCCAGTTAACACCAAGGTAATGAAGATGTAGAGTATCGTGCAGATGAGTAAG
>VGFS01000015.1 GCA_016868785.1 Bacteroidota bacterium | reverse complement strand
TAGAAGGTCCCGTTCCTAATTTAATACCAGGGTACAATAATTCTAAAGCATAAGCCAAAAGATGGGAAGATGTATGCCAAAAAGTCGACTTATGCGTGTCATTCTCCCAATCTAATGTTTTCACTAGTGGATCTGTTTCTATTAACATGTGTAATCTTTGATTAAATAACTAAATGCAATAATGTTGCAAAGGTAGTGACTAATTTAATAAACGCAACTATGTTGCATTAATGCTTAAAGAAATTAAATTAGAAAGAACTACTAAATCTAAAACTGAAATTCAAGAGTTGAAAACAAAGGTATAGTAAACAAGTTTCTGACAACTTCACTTTCCGATACAAAACTTCGAGAAGATCGATCCAAGAATCTCTTCAACCCCGATCTCGCCCGTAATTCCCGATAACGCCCGAATCCCCTCGCGCAAGTGGAAGGCCAGCAGATCGCCCGACAAACCCGAAGCCATCCCGTCTAATACCTGCTGCATCTCCACAGCGCAATGATCCAACGACTCAGCGTGACGTACATTCGTCACCACGGTTTGGTCACCCACATCCGACAATCCCCCCCAAAAACGGGCTTCCAAAGCGAACCGCAACGCCTGCACCGAAACCTTATCCCTGGCCGATACAAACCAAGGCGCCTCCAACCCCATCTCCGCGGTCATATCCATCCACGACTGTCGGTCCAAATCCCCCAATAAATCCACCTTGTTGCAAACCACCCACACCCGCGATGTCTTTTGCTTCAGCATCAACAAATCCTGACGGGCATCCTCCATTGAACAACTGCCCACGTCTAACAAATACAGGGTAGCACCCGCCTTCTCTACATGAGAAAATGTGCGCGCAATACCCTCCTGCTCTATCACATCCGTGGCCTCCCTGATCCCCGCGGTGTCGATCAAACGCAACATAAATCCCTCAAAATTCAACTGCGCCTCTATGGCATCCCGCGTGGTCCCCGCGATGTCACTCACAATCGCGCGATCCTCATTCAGCAACGCATTAAACAACGTGCTTTTCCCCGCATTCGGTCGGCCCGCCAATACCAATGCCAACCCCTTCTTGATCACATTTCCCAAAGCAAAGGAATCCCGCAAAGTCAACACCTCCGATTGAATCCGCTCTACCAACAACTTCAACTCGCCCCGCTCCGCAAACTCTACATCCTCCTCCGCGAAATCCAATTCCAATTCCACCAAACTGGTAAAATGCAACAACCGATCCCTCAAGGTGGCTATGTCCTTCGAAAAGCCCCCTTTTAGCTGTTTTAAGGCCAAATCGTGCGCCATTCGATGCTCAGAGGCGATTAGGTCGGCCACGGCCTCCGCTTGCGCCAAATCGAGTTTACCATTCAAAAACGCCCGCTGGGTAAATTCGCCCGGTTCAGCCAAACGCGCCCCGAGATCCATGTAAGCCCTCAGCACCCGAGATACGATGTACTCACTGCCGTGAACCGAAATCTCCACCGTGTCTTCCCCCGTGTAACTCCGCTTGCCCTGAAACAACGTAATCAGCGCCTCATCCATCACCCCGTCGGCATCGTACATCGTGCGCAAATGCGCTGTGTGTGAGGGTTGATCCCCCACCGGCTTCTTCAACAATGCATCGGTCATCGACCAAGCCCCACCGCCCGATACCCGCACAACGGCAATTGCGCCCACCCCGGCCGCCGTGGCCCGGGCTACTATGGTGTCTGAAGGTGCTTGAGATTTCATAGCTTGCCAATTATTCTACCCGCAAAAATAAAGAAAGCCCCGCAGAACCTGCGGGGCTTTCTCTTGAAGTTCAATTTAGATTAAGGCTCCTTGCGAATAACGTTCACCGAACCATTTACCTTGTTCACATCTGGCTTACCCTTGAATTGGTAAGTCAACTGGTAGAAGTAGGTTCCTGATGGTACTTCCGGACCGTCGTTGTTCACACGACCATTCCACTGTACCTGAGGATCTTTGCTGATGAACACGCGCTCACCGTAGCGGTTGAAGATGCGGATTTCAAACAAAGAATGACCCGCAATCGGCACACGGAATACATCGTTCTTGCCATCGTTGTTTCCTGGTGTGAATACATTGGCCAAGTAAATGAACTGGTTCACGTATACAGGCTTACAGATGGTGTCTTTACATCCCGTAGCGTTGGTTACTTCCAAGCAAACATAGAAGGTATCGGTACCGCTGTACGATGCGCTGACAATCTTATCGGTTGATTTGTTGTCAACAATCAAAGGCAATCCAGGACGCAAAGTGATGTCCTCCTGGTGATTAAAGCCCCAACGGAACTGTGTTCCATTCACGTCTTTGCGGGTGAAGGTGTAATCCGGCGTCTTCGTAGCATCGATGTCGAAATCAGCAACCACAGAGTCTACCAAGAAGATTTGGTCGGCTACGTCGGTCGGACACCAAGGTCTAGGCCTGTTTGGATCGTAGTCGGCAAAATGCGACACCCTTATCTGGCCCTGCTGGGTAAATTTCCAAGCCAATCGCTTGTTAGAGGTTGTCACCGTATCGATCTGACCGGTACTCAAGTTGTGGAATTTCCACTTGTAAGACTTGAATACAGTGTCTGAATTGTCGATGAAGATGTTACTATCACCCAAACAAATCGCTGGTTTCAATACAAATCCTCTCACCGTATCTCTTGGCAATACCGTGATGATAAAGGCCTTTTGAGATGGGGTATCAGGGAAGGTAGCAGGACAGAATCTGCGAATGTTAGGAGGCAAAATCAATGAATCGTACTGCTCCAAGAACACATAGTATTTACCCGCATTTACGTACCTATGCCACAAGAATTGATTTTTCTGGTTATCGATTTTTCCATCACCCCAGAACCAGGTCCAGTCAGCGGATGTTGACGCGCTATCCGTTAAGTTGGTAAATTGAATGCTATCACCGGCACAAATGGTCACCTCGTTGCCACCTTTGGTGGTGAATTCAAATCTTGGACGAGGTCCAGGAATTTTGATCCAACGGCTGAAGGTATCTTCACAACCTTGATCGGTCTTCAGTGTGTATTGAACTTTAAACCAACCGTTGCGGGTGTATTTGTGAGCGACACGATCTGGCAATCCCGCCTTGTTAGAAGCATCACGCTTGTACAAGTTGTTATACCCATCACCCCAATCGATGAACCATTCTTTGATATAATCACACTGCATCGGTGTAGGACCATTACAGTTCTTCATTGCCCATGAACATGGATCGTGCAAGAAGCTGCTATCAAAGAATTCAATGATCGAGTTACAAGAAGGCACCTGAACGTTCAAACCAAATTTCACATCCAAACGAGAGATGAACAATTTGCGTGCGATTGTATCCATACAGCCGGTACTGTCGCCCGCTACGTTGCGGAAGATGTACACACCTGAATCGTTTTTGTAGTAAGTAGCCAAGGCTCCACCACCACCCAAGTCAACCCATGGCAAGGCAGGTGTACCTACACCAGTACCGCCCCATGGCTGACCACCGAAGATGGTAACAGGCTTGCTCTTGTCGTCATCGGCTTTGTTCCAATCCCACTTGGTGAAAGGCTCGCGGTTCTTCTTACCTTGGGCCGTTTCAGCCTGACGTACAGGATCTCTCCAGTAGTCTGTGTAATCCCATGTTCCGAAGTTGATCGGATCTGGGTGGAACATTTTATACTTAGGCAACGCGTTCAACGTAGTGGCTTGGTCTTGACAAACAATACTGTCTGGCAATTCCAACTCCATCGCGAAACCAACCAATACTGGGTAGGCCGCAATATCATCACACTTACCGTTGCTAGAAGTCATCGCCAAACTCATGATGTGGTAACCATTCCACTTCGGCACAAATTTGTAGGCGCTGTAGGTAGTGTTACCCACTTTTTCGAAGTCTGTAGGACGAATCGTGGTATCGCGGTAGTTCAAAATCGTCATACTGTCCTTGTTGGGAATTACGTAGTAACGAATCAACTTACCGAAACCAGTGGTATCAATACAGCCGTATGCACCGGTGGCGGGCTGACCAATAACCCCTTTGTTGTTCCAAATCATTTTGGCAATTTGAGGACCTGTCAATGAGAATGGGTCAAAGCCACGCGCCTCAACACGCTCCTTAATCCTTTCCCATGCCGCAGATACGTCTGCACCAATTTCCCAAGCACGAATCTCCGCAGTCAAGATGGTATCAGGACCTTTAAAGGTACGGGTTGGACCGTCGTTCCAAATATCAGTACATGGAACCTGTACAGGGTCTTCACCACCACGGGTTTGAATCACGTAGTTGTACAAACGATTGGGATTCTTGCCAGGTACCTTTTGGTAACGGAAGTAGTCTTCTTGGATATAACGGCGCCATCCACGTGAGTAGCTCGGACAAGCGTTTCCAGTTTCAAATGACCAACGCAATGATTTCAAATCGTCTGTGCGGGTTTTATTTCCAACTACCGGACGGACAACAACTGCATCACCTTTACAAATCTTCCTGATTCCCACTGGATTAGGCAATGGGGTAATTACTTCGAAGGCCGGATCGATCAAGGGGAAACAAGCAAACTTTCTGTACCACTGAGTATCGCTACAAATTGGACGATCAGGGGTTGGAGGAGAGAATGTTCCGGGCTTGCGTACACCGTTACCCACGACGATACCCACAGTAATACATCCGCTAGGATCACAAACTTGCGATGCAGAGTATTGCTTAGAATAGCGACTTGGGGGGTTACCCGCTATTTGGTATCCAGGGAATGGAGGTCCTGGAGGACGGTTTCCTGGGCTCAAGCCACTCAAAGCCACCCATCCATTGGGGTTACAAGTTGAATCGAAGTTGATAGAAACCGTAGAGAAAGTACATCCAGGTTTCAAATCGCTCAAAATGAAGGTTACACCGTATTGGGGGTTCTTAGCACCCAAACACTCGATAGACTCCTTCAACAAACCAGAACCTACACCGCCGGCATTCGCGTGAAGCATGGCCAACTGTTTGGTGGCTTCGCTTTCACACTTCATTGGATGACAAGTATCTTTATGCAGCAGTCTTACGTTGTTACACTGGGGAATTCTCGCATAATACAACTCGCGGTAACGCTTGTAGTCAATGATGTAATCTGTGCCGTAGTTCAAACCATTGAATCGGCCCATCTGCGACATCAACAACATTTTGATTTTGCGGGGTTTTTCACCTTTGGCCAAGCGAATTTTTAGCAAAGGCAATGGCAATGTATCCCGCTTGGTATAAGCAGAGAAGTTGTACATCACTGAATCGGTTTTGCTCACCAACTTCACGATGTCTTTGTCTTTGGCTTTTACAAATTTCGGACCTTTGTGCAGGGTGCCATTCACATAAGCAGAGTCATTTGCACCCAAAACAATCGTTATTGAGTCTTCTACCAACCTTTCTCCGGGACCTTTCAACCACTTGTATGGAACATAGTGCTTAATGGCATTTACATATTTGGAATCTGCGGCGGTCGCTGAGTCTCCTGCATCGCGGGGGATAAACAAGATTGAATCTTCTACAATCCATAAGGTGTCAGATGCCCATACTTGAATCTTCTTACACAAACCTGTGGAAGTGATGAAAATCGCATCCTCCATCGGAGCGTTCTTGAAACGATCTAACAAGACCAAATCCCAAGATTTATAGTAGTGGGTTGGCAAAGTATCGTGTGAGTACTGACAGTTTACAAATACGTTTTTATTTCGTGTAACATCGGTAGTACACCTCGGCGCGTAGGTATCACTGAAATCCCACAAACGAACGGCACACACACGTTCACGCTTGAGATAATCGTTTCCACCACCCGGAGAGGCATTGCCCGCGTATACAGACTTGGTTCCGTTTGAGTTCTTCTCGTTGCGCAAGGGCTTCTGCCATATCTGTCGGGGAGTACCATTCGCGTTCTTTTGGAATGTATGCCCCAAAGTACCATTCCACTTGTAGAATGTACTGTCATCGTCAGTGAAGTCGTAGTCGTTGTGGTAGAAAGTTGAGAAGTTCTTGAAATGAACGGTATCCATCACATCTTTCGGGCACTGGAATACTTCAAATTCCGCGATTCGGTTAAACGCCACTTCAATGGTAGACGCTGGACCCAAGATAATGATGGTATCGAAAGCGGTTTTGTTACCGCAAATTGGGTGACTGTAGGTCAACTGAATTAAGAATGGTCCGAGACCTGAGAAACTGTGACTTGGGGACCATGTTCTGTTATCAAAGTTTTGTGGCCCTGTATTTGGGTCACCAAAATTCCACAACAAACCCGTAGCCCCTTGGGGAATTTCGTCGACACCAAAATCAATTTTGGGATCACTGATACAAGTTGAATCTTTACTTGCCCATATGGTCGCTTTCGACTTAAATACTGAGGCTGTTGCCTGAACGGTAAATGAATCTTTACAACCATCGATGGTTTCTATTACCACTTTGGAATTATAGGTACCCTGACCGCGGAAGGTCTTTTTGATTGTTGGTCCCCAATCTGAGCTTGTTGAACCGTCGCCCCAATACCAAGTAATTTTCTTTACTTGACTCTTATCGATACGAGAAATGTTATTGATCGTTGCGGTCACACTATCACAAGCCACCGGCTTGTTACTGGTGAAACGTGCTCCAATCTTTTCACGAACCTTTACTGCAGCCACCAATTTCATGGTGTCAATACAGCCATATTCGTCTTCAACCTCCACGTACAAATCAAACAAACCTCCACGCTCATCCTTCACTGAGAAACAGAAAGTCTGAGGCAATGTAGGATTGGTGTATTCGAACAATTGTCCGTCACTCACCAAATATTTGATCTTGGTGATTTTACCGCCGTTACCACTCTTGGTACTGTCGGTGAAACAAAACAAGTTCTTTTCAAAACACTGCTCGTACAAGTTTTGCAATTTCAACTTGATCTTGGGAGATTCACGCACCACCAAGTTTAACGTAGAAGTACACTTCGTTCCGTTGATGGTAGTAACGTAAGTCACCACTTTGTTTCCCGCCGTTTTAAAAGCGTAGTTCAAGTTCTTCAGTCCGGTCTGTGTGTTTTCGTTGTTGAAGTTCCAATCATGGGTAGTACCCGTGCTAGAACCGTTGAAACTTACTGGCACACCAACGCAAGGAGACCCATTGTACTGAATCGTACACTGAGCCGCAGCGTCGCCGATGGACGTTAGCGTGGCTACGATCGCAACCACCGCACCCTTCATTATGTTCAATAAACCTTTCATTTTAGGCATTTTTTCTGTGTGTAATCGATCAAAAATAGAAGATTTAACCCGGTTTCCCAAGCCCATACCCCCATTTATTGACGTTTTCATGATGTTTTTCCTTAAAATCCTCATCGAAATTTTTTATATTAGGTGTAACTATCGAATTAATTTAATTTGTTTTCGGATATATTTCCATTCACTATCTCCACTGTATTTATAAGCCAATATCACACGGTAAGTATCTTCTTTACACTCGCTTTCACTGCACATGCCCGTCCACCTCGACAAATAATCATTACTTCTGAAAACGGTTCTTTGCTTGGCATCCAATATGGTAATATCGTATTGCAACGGCTTAGGCATTTCCACAAAAAACACATCATTTGTTCCATCGCCATTGGGAGTGAAAACATCCGGCACAAACACCTCCGAAACCTCATTCGATGGTGAAACTGCCACATTGATGCGCTGGCTGTCGGCACACACCAATCCACTGCCAATTTCGCGGTGTCTGTTCACCAATTTTAGGGTGAAGTTCTTTCGCTGCAACACATAATAAACATGGTTCAAGCGACTGTTCCCCGCATCCCCATGGCCAATTATACCACCCACCTCTCCATCACCCCAGTGAATTTTCATATCGTGGAACGAGCCCACCAAATCCAAAGAAACCGAGCCACCCACATTTTCCGCGATCACAGGTCGCCAAGAGCCCATAGCCACTGCACAGGGTTTCACCTTGTTTTCTGCCACCATCACCCGATTGTTTTTGGGCGCCACACTGTTCAACTCCACCGTTGCCGATGTCTTTTCATTGGTTGGACTCTCTTGGTTTAACACAGATCCAGAACCCGATGATACGCTCGCTACACCCGCCTTATCTCCACTCACATCGCTTGATTGTAAAGCTTGTTCTGCCACCGTAGCATGTTCCTTATTTGACAAGGCTACACCATCTTCAGCCATAGAACCGGCACCCACTTCAACCTGTGAAACTTGCGCTTCAGGGGTTTGTACCGATTTACCCTTACTGTTTTTTTGCTCACCGTCACCCAAGGCCAAAAACACAGTAACACCCACCACAACCGCCGTACCCAAAATTGCCCAAGGCGATTTCAACAAACCATTCCACCAGGTGCTCGAATTTGTCCCTGCACCTGCATGCGCCGAGGCATCCAACTGCTCCATGCATTGCTCAAACACGCCGGGCGGGGGCGACATCTGAGCGTCACTCAACCCTTGCTTAAATAGCTCGTCGATATGTTTCAGATCTTCACCCATTAGCTTCTTTCCACTTTCGCCTGCAACCATTTGCGGGCTTTGAACAACTGTGACTTGCTGGTATTCTCTGAAATCCCCAACACTTCACCAATCTCAGCATGAGAAAATCCCTCTATCGCATACATGTTAAACACAGCGCGATAACCATCGGGCAGAGACGACACCAAACGCAACAAATCTTTGGTCTCCAATGGTTGCGCGGCATTCACATCACCCGCCAACTCATAGGCCTCATCCAAACTGCTCGCATACTTGGCCTTATTTCTTTTGATTTGATCCAAACAAGTATTCACGGCGATACGCTTCACCCAACCTTCCAAGGATCCCTGGAAACGGAACTCATTCGACTTTTGGAAAAATTTCACCATGGTTTCTTGTAGCATATCTTTGGCCTCATCTGTTACGCCCATGTATCGAACACAAATGGCATAAATCACTGGAGCAAATTGTTGGTACAGCGACTGCTGTGCCTTGCGATCTCCCGCCAAACACGCGCGCAACAACTCTTGTAACTTTGGCTCCGTTAGATTTGTCATTCTGTTTCAACATGACCCAGATTTAAACCCAAGATGACATTCATCGTCCATAGGTTGTCTGGCCCCCTAATTTTTTTTCGAGATTGCCTGAATCAACCCATAGGTTGCATCCATGAGCAATACTTTGGCATTCCCATTTCGTTCAACGCCGTAAAAGGCCTTTTCCAAAACTGTGACCATCTGGCCAATCACGCCTTCTCCCAACTGCAACGTATTGAACTTGTTTACAAAATCGAGTTCCGGGCCCTCCCAAAGTCCTTCCGAACCTGTATAGGGCAACACCGCACAAGTGCGCAAGACTTGAATCCCATACAACAAAAACGATTTCACCCCTTCACGTCCCAACGATGCCGTATCATCGCTCCATTGAAAAGCCTCACCCATTTTTCGACGGAAGCAAATGGTCATCCAAATTCGCCAGGCGTCTAAATGGGGATTCCCTGCCTCCTTGCCTAAGTCCCGTGCCAACCGATAATTGCCCTGAGCCACTTTGGCCAACCGCTGAGCATCATCGGCAGCTATGCTCTCACGGGTTTGCAATGCCAACGACAATGAAGCATCGTCAATGGGCGCCACCCTCACCAATTGTGTGCGCGAGAGAATGGTTCCTAAAATTGCATCCAAATCGCTGCCCACCAGCAAGAACAACGTCTGTTCCGGTGGTTCTTCCAAGCTTTTGAGGAGGATATTTCCCTCCTGGCCCAAGTATTCTGGCAACCAAATCAAGCACACCTTCATCTTGCCTTCGTAGGATTTGAGCGAGATGTTCTTGATGATGTTTCTCAATTCTTTGGTGGGAATATTTCCCTGTTTATTTTCCGCATTGAGCTGCTGCATCCAATCCTCGTAATTCAAATAAGGATCTTCCTGCAAGGCGGTGCGCCATTGAGGGTATACATCCGAGCATTGCTCCATTTCTCCAGCCTTTTTGGGAAAAGGGAAACTAAAGTGAACATCTGGATGAATCAGGGCCGACACTTTTTTACAACTGCTGCACTCGCCGCAACTGTCTGTTTCTGAAGGTTGGTTGCAAAGTATGTACTGCACATAGGCAAGCGCCAAGGCCAAATTCCCGCTTCCCTCAGCGCCCAAAATCAACTGGGCATGGGGTATCCGTCCCACGCGAACGCCATGAATCATGCGCTCTTTGATGATTTCCTGTCCGATTACCTGTGCAAACCTCATAGCGTATTCCTTAACCCCCGTTTTTTCAAATATCCGTACAACAACATCGACCCAACCACCACCAAAATGGCGATGAATTGGCTATGGGAAAACAAGCCACCAAAAACAAAACCACGTTCACCATCACCGCGATATCCTTCTGTGATGTATCGGCCGATGCCATACACCAGTGCATAAAGCAAAAATACCTGCCCGGAAAACGATTTCCCTCGACGCTGAAGCCAATACATGATGGCAATGCTCAACAAAATAATGGCGGAGTCCCACAGTTGAACCGGATATAACGCCTCGCCTAACGGCTCGGCGTGCGACTTAGAATCCCTAAATACAATCCCCCATTCCCCCGGTTTGCAAACCAGCCCATGGCAACATCCCGCCATCAAACAGCCAATTTTCCCAAGAGCATGCACCCAAGCACCCGCAATCCCCACATCATCCATCCGATCCCAAAAATCCCAACCCCGCTGTCTAAACCACCAATACAATACCGGCAACGTTACCAAGAACGACCCGTAAAACACAAAGCCATCGCCCAGGTGCGACATAAAATGTCCCATGTTGTTCCAATATTTTACTGGGTCCTCGAAGAAAAAAAACAATTTGCCCCCCACAAATACCCCCGCACCACACCACAAAATCAATTCACTGATTGAATCCACGTCCATACCCAACCGAACCCGGTTGAAATACAAGTGCAAAAACGCCGCAACTATCCCCAACAGAATGAACAATCCGTAACTGTATAGGGTAATCCCGCCGATATGAAACAACTCGGGCTTCATGGATTACAAACCTACTCACAAATGCGATTGAATCAATGCCGCCATCGACATCAATTCTTCCGAACTGGGGTGTAATTTTTCCTTGGTAAAGTTGATGTCGCCCACCGTTTGCATCGGCACCAAATGAATGTGCGCATGTGGCACCTCCAAACCAATCACCGCCGTACCAATGCGTTTGCACGTCACAGACTTCCGAACCGCGTGCGACACGCGTTGTGCAAACTGCCACAAAGCGGCCAATTCCGCGGGCTCCAAATCAAAAATATAATCGACCTCCCGCTTTGGAATCACCAAAACGTGTCCATGCACCAATGGCATGATATCCAAAAATGCCAAATGATGGTCGTCCTCACAAACTTTGTGACAGGGAATCTCACCAGCAACAATTTTTGAAAAGATCGATGCCATAAATGTTTAAATGCTGATGTCCAAAATCTCCAGTTTCACCACACCTGCAGGGACATTGATGCTTACCACATCACCCACCGCTTTACCCATCAATCCTTGGGCAATGGCACTCTTAATGGAAATTTTATTCTCTTTCAAATTCGCTTCACTCTCAGCCACCAAACGGTAAACAGCCTCCTTGCCAACATTGTGGTTTTTCACCTTTACGTTGCACATGATGCTCACCTTACTGGTATCCAACATGGAACTGTCTAACACCCTTGCATTGGCAATCATGTGTTCCAACTGGTTGATTTTCGATTCTAAAATTCCTTGAGCTTCTTTCGCGGCATCGTATTCCGCATTCTCACTCAAATCACCTTTGTCGCGCGCTTCCGCGATGGCCTGGGTGATGCGCGGACGCTCTTCATGCTTCATGAAGTGCAATTCCTGCTTCATTTTCTCTAATCCTTCTTTCGATAAATATTGAATATCGCTCATGGTTGATGTGTTTTAAGAAAAAATGTGCACCAGCGTTTTACACTGATGCACATAATACAAATATATAAAATCGTTTTAATTATTCAGCAGCACCCAATCCGATGCGAATACCAAATGAATGTACACCGCTGAAAGGATTGGTGGCTCTGTAAGAGTAATCCAAGCTCACCGTATTGCCGTCTTCACCCATCTTCCAGTCATAGCTCAAACCAGCCATCGGGCCAGTGAAGGCAGACGGACGGGTTTCCTCGTTCAAGATTCCCTCTTGGTAGGCAAAGCCAGCGCGGAGCGACAAAAATTCTTTGTAACTGTATTCTGCAGCCAAAGTCAATTGGTTGGCACTGAACGCAAAGTTGGTAAAACCAAAGCCCAAGGTAAGTTTGTTGTCGTACTGATTTGGATCAGAATCCAACTTAACATCATACGATGCCGCAATGTTTAACAACGCAGGCAACTTGATGTTGTCCACTTTCACCTGAACGGTTTTGCTGAAAGTACCGTTGTCCAAAATCGCCTTATAGCTCAAACCATCCCCGGAATGTTGCATATCCGGACCGATGTTTTTCATGCTAATACCAAATCGGAAATCGTCTTTCTTAACACCACCACGTACTGGACGTAAGGTTGTCACGTATTGTACACCTGCATCCAATGCGATGCCCGAAGCCTGCGCATCAGGAATACCCTCAGACACCATTTTTGCCATGATCCCAGCCGAAATGTTGCTGCTGAAACTCTTAGAATAAGCCAAACCGATGTTGGTCATGTTCACGCGGAAAGTACCAATACCACCGTATGGATTTTGTTCCGTGGTGATATCAATGGGCTTGATTGCATATTGCATCACATGGATACCAAAGGTTCCGCTTTCACCCACTTTTTGGGCAAAACCCGCATTGTTGATAGCAATACCTGAACCCATCAACCACTCTGTGCGAGAGAAACTCATTTCGGTTGTGTTCTTGATACGGTCCAAACCAGCCACGTTCATGTACATGGCCTCTGTACCGCTCACTTTACCACCGTAAGCCCATCCCATACCGCTAGAACGCGCCCAGCCGTTAATGGTCAACTGCGCTGATCCAGCCTGACCTTGACGCTCGGGGTTACCAGCGACAGCAGTGGCCACCACACCGATGGTCATCAATCCGGCCAAAAATATATTTTTTTGTCTGCGATTCATCTTCTTTTTTATTAATAAGTATCCAAATCAATGGCATGCATGATACCGTACCAACGAACTACCTTCTCACCCAAATCTTTTGTCTTAACGTGAATCAAGTACAATCCAGAGGCAATAGGCACGTTACTTCCATTTTTCAAATCCCACTCGTAGTAAGTATTGTTGTCCGCCTTGTTTACACGACGAATCACGTTACCCGCCATGTCAAAAATGGTGATGGTACACTCCGGTGGCAAGTTGGTGATTTTCACCCTTGAATCGATCGGACTGTTTTCGTACTCACTGTATCCGCGGTAAGGGTTTGGCACAACATTCACCAAATCCAAGCTCTTTCTTCCGAACTCATTTGAAACTTTCGGTGCGATGCTCGCTGCATCAAAAGAGTATATTGGACGGTTGTTGTTGATGTTATTACCCGCGTCGTAGGTTGTGTAAGCCTTACGGATGTTAATGTTGAAGGCCACATCGGTTGGAGGCACATTTTTGTTCTCCATTTTGTATCCGGCCGCCATGTATGTTGGCATCACCCACATGATCTGAGAAAGCAAACGCGTCTTATCCAAAGTGGCAACTTTTCCACCGGGTGCTGATGGCAACAAAGCCGTTTTGAAACGTTGGAAGTTCGCTTCATTCTCACCCATGTAACGCTCTCCTCTGATGTTACGAGAGATACCACTCACACCCGTTCCAAAAATATACACGAAGTGTTTACCACCCATCGCAGGATAGTTACCATTGTCGTTGTATACCTTATCGGTAGGATTCCAAATCATGTCTTTTCCGTTCTCTCCACCCAAATAACTATCCTCTGAGAAAGCCATAGCCAAACGCTCGCCGGTTTCCAAGTTGATGGCATAGCCTGGGAACCAACTCAAGCCCATAGAACCTGAAATTGGATTACCATCCTTATCAACAGAAGGGGCGTAACGCATGTTGAATTTCTCCATTTGTCCGTCGTTTGAATTTTTCAATTCATCATCAGACATCTCCAACACCGGACAACGGGTCCAGAGGTTTTTATCCTTAGTAATTACAATTCTCACACTGGCCAATTCACTCAACGGGTTCTGCAACCCTGAAGAATTACCCCACCACGCAAATCCATAAGTATTTCTGCCTTGTGCGGTTAATTTCTCGCGAGCTACCAAACCATATGGCGCGATTCTTCCATTCCAAATACGTTCGAAAGCTTGGCCTGGATCAGCCGGTGTACCATCTTGGTTGAAGAAATCGTGAATCAAAGGATCAAACGTTCCACCCCTACCGTTGCTACCAGCGCGAATCCAGTTTTGCCACAAGGCACCAGAGTTTGCGGTATTTTGTGCATCGTTATCCGCAACTGCGGTTAACCATTGTTTACCGTTGTTTTCCCATGTCACATTCCAACTTAACATACCGTTACTGGGATCGGCTGTGGCATTTTCACCCGGGTTGAAAACCTGCTCAACTTCCACACTAAAGCCCCAATCAGCCAAGGTTTCTGTTGTCTTGTTGTTCTTACCGCGACGACCTTGAACCGACTCAAAACCAACACCGATAATTGTATCGCTGAAGATGGTGTCATTCTCCAAATCAGTAGCACCCTTCTTCACCATATACCAGCCAGTATTTTTGGTGATTGAATCTTTCAAACCAGAGGCCAAAGATGCCTTGTTCTCGCGCAATACAAATTCAAACTTTGCATTTGGCACTTTGATAGGATCCACCACTTTGATTTTAACAGGACCAGAACCCGCCACATAAGTAGCTTCCTTGGCAAAACCGTTCTTCAATATTTCATCTACGGTTTCTTTGGTGAATTCCAATACGTTTCCACCATTACCGCGACCGGCCAAACGGGTCAATACTGGACCACTGCCATAGCTTGATTGTAATTCTGTACCGAATTGTTCTGGCTCCACCTTGTGTGGAATGGCTTTGTACGTCTTGATATTTCTACGACCTGCCAAGAACTGATTTGGGTCAACCTGCAATGAATCATCCGCCAAAATCGCATATGATAACACCATGTAATATACGGGTTTGAAGTCGACCAATTGAGTATTCGATGTAGTTGCAAACAAGTCATTCTTGATGCTCCACGTATGTTGAACTCCTTGGTCAGCACCCTCCACTTTTACCACTGGCAACAAAGCCGCCAATTTGGGATCGTACACCTTGTTAACGATCATACCACGGTTATTCTTCATATCACACTGGAACAACAATCTCGCTTTGTCGATATTATCCAAATCACCCGTGTTCACAGTCGCATCTTTCAACTGATACACCATGTAACCTTCGAACTTATAAGTACGCTCCTTGTTATTGGCATCCTTATACTTCTCAGTGTAGTTCTCAACTTTATTGCTGTTGGTATTCAAAAACTTCATTACCAACTCTTGCTCCATCTCTTGAATCTCAATATCAGGTGCGTTTGGACCATCCAAAATTTTGAAGTTGTTATTGAACAAAGTCTGTGCTTTGTCTGAAGCAATCTTCAACAAATTCAACGAACCTGCAGCACCACCACTGGTTGTACGAGCCCAAACTACACCCACCGTGATTCTTTGAACCTGTCCTGGACGCAATGTGAATGGACCTGTGGATTGCAAGAAACGACGGTCGCCGGGTTTATTACCGGCAATTTTTTCTGTCCATGTCTCCAAAGAATATGAAGGATCTGTGTCTCCAGGGAACATATACTTGGCTGGCTTAGAACCACCAAATCCTGTTCCGCCATACGTTACATTCTGACCACCTAACCACTTACCTTGCAACAAATTGTAATACTCAATGGCCTCACCAGGGTTACCACGAACTGGGTCGTTGTCGTTGTTGTAGTACATATAGTGACTCAAACCCAATTGATTGCCTGCTGAATCAGTGGGACCTTCAAAATAGTCCACACCCACAGTAGGAGGATTCAATCCATAACCCAAAACCCCTTCATCATCATCGTCACCATTGTAACAGTATCCCAATGAACGGCCTACGTCACAACCCACATAGTCATCGGCATAGTTACCCAAATCGGCATCTACCCACTGTCCCATGTAACAATCGTTCAATGTTGTAAATCCACGGTTAATAATCTTTGAGCTGTAGAAAGTCATGTTGTTCACCTCATCGTTGGTGGCAAACGCAAAACCCGTTGTTTGAATTTCAATACCAATGGGTTGACCTTGGGTTTCACTGTGAATATTACCCTTGTCATTGTAAACCCACCAGATAAACATATCAGGCTGCTTGTCTACACCATTGTCAATCGAAGGGCGACGGTCATCCAAAACAGGGTGCTCCCCAGCAAAAGGGTCATATACACCATCAGGAGTCACTTCTTTGTATGGAGCCAAATATTTCGCTTCATTGCCAAAAAGGATGGCACGCTGACGACCCGCAGGCCAATCGCGAATGCCTGTGCTTTGATTCAAATATTTGCTGCTTTCAAAATCTTCCAGCTCGTCACGGGTTACCTTCCACATTTTGTCGTACGCTTTACAACGCACCGGGTCGGTACCTGCTGTAGTTGTGTCCAATGGACCTGGCCAAAAGTCAGAACCTTTTTGACGATAAGTCATCGCTGCCAACTTCAAACTACCCCCATTATCACGACCACCAATCCAAATCGCACCCGCAAACATCGCATGTTTCCGAACGGCATTTGGATCGTTAATTTTGGGAATTTCATATTTCGGGTTGTTCAAATCCCACCACATGTCACCACCGTTCAACAGCTTGGTTCGAACGTTGTTCACATCCAAATCCGCACTCTGTGAAGCAGGTTCACACGTATTGGCGAACTGACCCGCTCTACGATCTACACGGGGAGCATTTCCTCGGCCATTCAAGTTCACAATAGGACGGGCAACCGCCATTGAAACCAACAACGCAGAGAGTAAAAATATTCCTAATCGTTTCATAAATTCTTTCTTTTCTTTTTAGTTGAAGTTGATACGAACACCTACACGCACGGTTCTGGGTGCACCCAACATGCCTGTTTGAGAAGCCAACATAATTTTATACAGGTCAATGTAACTCTGAGCATCAATCTGGTTCTTAGCCAACAATTGACCTTGGGGAGAATTGATAAATCCATCATCCATCGCTTGACCAGTAAATGGATAAACCGAATTCACATTGCGCGCATTCAACACGTTCTGAACCCAGAAGAACACACTCATTATCAATGGCTTTCCATTGTCTTCACGGTTGAAACGAACCCCTTTGGTGATGTTGATGTCAAAGGTTTGCTGCCAAGGCAATCGAGCGCCATAGGGAACTCCTTTGATTTGAGCACGATCCACAGCACCCACCTGTACAGGACGAACTGTTGGAGTGTATGGCGTACCGCTGTATGAATTTGAGATAATGTTAAAGCTCGCGTATTTGAAAATCTCTTTTCCATTGATTTTGGGACCTAAGTACAAGTTCTTTTTGGTCTTAGGGTCAATACCACCACCATAAGCCCAGGTGGCCATCAATTTGATGTTGTGACGGATATCCAATTCACCCAAAGGAATCACGTTCCGCAAGTTGGGTTGATTCGAAGCAATCAAAGCCGCCTGAGAACTAATGTTTGATCCAGTACCATCGGCAAATTGCAACATGTAACTGGCAACAAACGAGAATGGTCCGGGGATACCACCAACACCACCAATATCATTCATAGAGAATGTACCACGGAAACCTGTGATGGTAGAGAAATCGATGTTACGGTAAGTGGTGTAGGTTACAGGGTAACCTTGGCTGATTTGATACAAACCGAAGTCTTTTCTGTTTTCGCTGTAAGAAGCGGCTATTTCCAAACCACGGTCCTTTTTCACACCGAAAATTTGCTTGTATCCCACTTCATAATCCGTTTTGATACGGGGCTGCAAGCTACCGTTTGAAATGGTAGACCCTTGGCGGTTCTTCAAATAATACAACTCGTCAATTGACAAGAAAGAAGCACCAGCGTTCGGACGTTGCGCCAATACATCATAGCTCACATAGAACGATTTTCTTTCTGGTTCCAATGGGAAAGAGAACCATACACGGGGTAATACGTTCAATACAGGTGTGAAATCTTCCAAAGCGTCTTTGGTCAATTCCAACTTATTGGGATTCACCAAGTAAGGTGCAATTCTTCCGTTGCTGGTTTGGTTGGCCAAGAATTCTGCACTCTTCAATTCAGAACCATCAGCGTTGAACCAACGATCGCCATTGCGGTAACCGATGATTTTTGTTGGCGCCTGAATATCATTAACATAGACTCTGTAATCTTCACCGATATTTCCTGGGTGAGAAATTGCCAATCCGTTAATTTCAGTTACCTCTGCAGCCGTTTTGATCGGATACAATGTATACGGATCTTTCAATACCAACTGGTTGGCATCATATCGCTCCATACGCATACCCAAACGGAATACGAGATCTTTGAAACGGAATTGATCCTGCAACCAAGCCGCAATGTACACGGGCTGGAAGGCACCAATTGTGCGTTGATCTTTATTGTTCAAGAACTGTTCGATGCTGGGCTTGCCATTGACTTTGTTGCCCAAATGGTCGTAACCAAAGTAGCTCACAAAGCCGTTACCATTGTTCAACAACTCATCGGCGTTGAACATGTTCAAATCGAACATGCCTGGATCGTAAGAGTTAATGTCTACGAAAGAACGCTCATCAATGGTATTTCCATAAACGTCTTTCTCTCCTTTGGCAATCAATTTATCACGGAAAGCACGGTCGAAGTGCGACTGTTCTCCGTAGTTAATCAATCGATTGTAACGAACGGTATCCGTAAATTGACCGTTGGCGTCGTAACTCAAAATAGGGTTAGACACATCCAATTCCAAGATGTGCTTGTTCATTTGTTGACGCATCAAAATCCACAAACCGTTGGCACCTAATCCATAACCACGGCTGATTTGCTGTTCGTAGTAAAAACCTGCCTGCAAATCGTGCTTGGTTCTTTCACGACCGTTCACTGTTTTTGGCTGTACAGACATCTGACCTACCGCAAATACGCCATAGCGTTCTGTGTTAGACTTGCTGTAACCAGCAGTGATACCACCTGGAGTTCCATGCAATGAGTATACGCCGTTGGGGTTCATTCCGTTCACCAACCCTTGGTTGATCAACAAGGTATTCATATTCTGAATCTTGAAACCACGACTGTCGTAATAATCGTAAATGTTCTCAGTATACTTTGCACGCAGTGGGTTTTTATCACTGGCTGCGAACGTCATCAATGAATCCGCATAACCCACTTGCTCCCAGTAGTTTCTCAACTGTACATAATTACCAAATTGGTCACGCACAATTTTGGGCTCCTTGTTGGGGTTCTGTGAAGGATCATAGTTGGCATATTGGAATACGGCCGTTGGATATGATTGAAACTTACCGATATAACCGTAGTCAAAAATATTGTCCAAATGACGTGCATCTCTTGTCAATGCATATGTATTTTGGTATTCTGCACGAACAGAATAGAATGCGTTCTTGATGGAACTCTCTTTGTTGGTTTTGAAGTTCTGTGTAAACAACAAATACGTACGGAACGTTTGGTTATCACCCCTAGCGTTGTTCTTGTAATTCATCACAGAATTGCTCGCTGCCAGACCTGAAGAATAGAAATAACTCGCATAACCCGTTACACTCACGTATTGATTTGGACGCCATTCCAACTTACCAATGAAGTTTCCGTTACCGTTGGCACTGTTTGGACGTGCTTTCAACAAATCAAACTCTTCCGTGCGCAAGTAGCTCGCGCTGTGCACGAATCCGTTCGGAGTAAATACCAAGGGATTGTTCTCAATTTCTGCCAATTTGCTTTCATTGACCACATAAACACCCGTACGGGTTGGGTTAGGATCTTTGGCATAGCCCAAGTTGGCATTCATCATGTAGCCCAACTTCACGTTGCGCTTGGTTTTACCTGTAGATGGATCTTTTTCTTCCTTCACCCAGATTGGTCCAGAAATGAAACCTTCTACTGTGTTATATCCAAAAGGATCTAAGCCTGTTGAAGTAATACCCTCCACCGCAGTAACTACACGGTCTGTGGCTGATTTTGATGTAGAAGAAAATACACCGCCTGTCAAATCCCCATACATTGCAGGAATACCACCCACGTTGGCAGAGATTTGCTCTGTGCCCAAGGTTGGCAATCCACCTCCACCAATAACACGCTGGCCATCGATAAAGTTTCCGTTACCATCAGCACGTGTTCCACGAACCGAAATACCTTGGGGAGTAGTCAGAATTGCGGCATTTGTACTTTCCAACAAACCCGTTCCACGCTGACCTGATCCAACAATTTTGGCACCGTCAATCACCGATTCGGATTTCAAAAAATCCACCGGTGCACGCTTACCCTTAACCTTGATGATCGCAGGGCCCATTGTGCCTGAGCCAGATTTCAAGAAAATAATCTCTTCATCCGGGTTAGGTCCTGCCTGCAACTGAAGATTTTCGATCTGCTGATCGGGGTATCCCTCTTTGGTCGCCCTCACGCCATATTTACCCGGCGACAACGTAGGAAATCCCACGTTACCGTCAGAATCTGTGGTGTCTGAAGCAACTTCAATGTTGTTCAACAACATCACAATTTTCACACCGCTCAAATTTCGGCCATCTTGGTCTTTGGCCTTCACACGAACGTCGGCGAAGTTGGTTTGCGCTGATACCACCCCGATGGTCAAAACCACCACAGCGAGTGCCATAATCTTACGTAGCATATACTTCATAGGTCTTTTTCTTACTTAAATCGGTACTTATCACAAATAACGATAATTTGGCAAGTTTACCGAAAAAACAAGGATTTATCAAGTTTACAACACTGAAACTTTTGTCCTAATTGTGTCAGCCACAAAAAGGAAATTTAAAAAAGCAAAATTTACGCGCTGGGTATATCGTAGAAATTCAACACTTTATCGAGTAATACCTCAGAAATCTTGCGGTAACTCTCTACCGTCCACCCACCTACATGGGGACTCAAAATCACACGATTATTTTTCAAAAGTCCATTGAAAATGTCCATAAACTCTGCATCGCCCGAAAATGGGGGCTCAACCGCCAGCACATCCGCGGCAAATCCGGCCATTCTACCACCCTCTAATTCGCGCAAGACCAGCGACAAATCCAAGACGCCCCCGCGCGACAAATTCAGCAACCAAAAGGTCTGTTTCATCTGCCCTAGCCGCGCTTCGGTCAACCAATTTTTGGTCTCCCCGGTGAGCGGCACATGAAAGCTCAAAACATCGCTTTCTGCGAGCAATTCCGCCTCGCCAACCTCCTCCACCGATGCGTCCCCAAATCCCGTTCGATATTTGTCGTGCGCAATCACCCTCACCCCAAAACCTTGCAGTTTTCTGGCTACCGCCGAACCCGTGTTTCCATACCCCAAAATTCCTACCGTCTTGCCCTTCAATTCCAATCCCCGATTGCCCTCTCTGTCCCAAATTCCCTGTTGGATTTCACCGTGCGATTTCACCAAGCGGGTAAACATCGCCAGCAACATCGCCACCGTTTGTTCTCCAACCGCATCAGAATTCGCCTCGCCTGCATTAAAACAGTAAATATTCAGCTGCTTTGCAGCATCTTCATCGATGTTGTCCATCCCCGCACCACCTCTTCCAACCCACTGCAAACTTGGGGTACAGCCCAATATTTCTGCGCCGATGAACCGCTTACTTCTCACCATCAATCCCTGAGGCTGATGCTGCTGCATCAAATCCACGATGGTCTCCAAATTCGCGCTACAATCCCTACAATCAATCACTGTAAATCCTGCCGAAACCAATCCCTCCTGCAAGGCGGAATGAAAATCATCGATCAGCAGAATGGTATGAGACATTACCCGTAATTTTTTCGGTTGCGATACCAATCGTTGCTACCCACTGAAGTTTCGGTCAACGCCTCGGCCTGATTGTTACCTGCCGCCTGTTGAAAAAAGTGCAATGCCGCCATCGACAACAAATCCGCCTCCGCCGCTTCCAGCGGCTCCGCCGCCATTTGGTCCTCAGTGAAATATTGCTGAATAAAATGTGTATCAAACTCACCCGAAATAAAAGCCGCATGCGTCATCACAAAATCACCAAACATCAGCGTAGTCTCTATACCCGTTATCACATACTCGGCTATCGCCCTGCGCATCCTGGCAATCGCCTCGGTTCTGCTCGGCGCCCACACAATCAATTTCGCCAACATGTTGTCGTAGTAAATCGGAATCTCCATCCCACTTTCCATGCAATCATCCACCCGAATCCCCGAACCCTGAGGCACCTTGTAAGTTTCCACCTTTCCTACATTGGGCAAAAACTGATTCATGGGGTCTTCCGCACAAATCCGCAACTCAATGGCATGTCCGTGAATCTTCAAATCCTCCTGCGCAAAACTCAATCGCTCCCCTGCTGCCACCAATATCTGCTCTCGCACCAAATCAATGCCCGTAATCAACTCCGTCACAGGATGCTCTACCTGCAATCGGGTATTCATCTCCAAAAAATAAAACGCCCGGTTATCGCTCAACAAAAACTCAACAGTACCCGCCCCGGAATAGTTACAGGCCTTGGCCACATTCACCGCGGCCTCGCCCATGGCTCGGCGAATTTCAGGGGTCAATACCGCACTCGGCGCCTCCTCCACCAACTTCTGGTGCCGACGTTGTATGCTGCATTCCCGCTCAAACAAATAACACGCATTGCCATAGTTATCGGCCATCAACTGTATCTCAATGTGGCGCGGACTGCCCACGTATTTTTCAATGAAAACGCTGTCGTCACCAAACGCACTGCGCGCCTCGTTCTGCGCCATCTGCAACGCACCCAAAAAATCTTCCTTCTTCTCAACCACCCGCATACCCTTTCCACCACCACCCGCACTGGCCTTCACCAACACCGGAAACCCTACCTCTATGGCCACCTGCAAAGCATCCTCCGGATTCTTGATCGCCTCATCAATGCCAGGTACCAATGGCACACCAAATGCTTTCACCGCTTGTTTCGAGGCAATCTTACTACCCATCACCTCCATCGATTCGGCGCTCGGACCAATCAACACAATGCCATTCTCCTTCACCGCCCGAGCAAAATGGGCATTCTCACTCAAAAATCCATAGCCTGGATGTACCGCCTCCGCACCCGTTTGCTTGCACAAATCAATGATGCGATCCATACGCAAATAACTGTCTGCACTGGCCGGACCTCCCACACAATACGCCTCGTCCGCATACCGAACATGCAACGCCTGCGCATCCGCCTCGCTGTAAATGGCCACGGTGGCAATGCCCATCTCCCGACAGGTTCGCATAACGCGGATGGCAATTTCCCCGCGGTTGGCTATCAATATCTTGTTAAACATAGACGATGTGCAAATATCGCAGTCTCCATTGTGATTTACACCCTTCCAACCCCAACTTTTGAATTTCCACGGCCCTTTTGATTTAACTTCGCACCCTAGAATTGTGTTAAATAGCATCAAACATATGGCCGTTTTGGTGAGGGCGGAATTTCAGCTCGACCTAAAAAAACCGGCAGTATTGGCCTCCGCCATCCTGCAAATGGCCACGATGACCCTGCTCGCATTTTTATCACAACCCCAAATCACCGCCAAAATTTGGAACAGCCTTTATTGGGTCATCCTAATATTTTGTACCCTCCAAGCAATATCGAAGAATTTCCTCGGCGTAACCCGCGCGCGTTGGATCTATTTCAATCAACTCGCGGCACCCCAATCCATTCTGTGGTCTAAAATAATCTACGGTTGGGTGTCCATGGTGATGCTCACCCTGGCAAACCTCATGCTATTCGGTTTCTTCATGGGATTCCCCATTCAGCACCCCTCGGCCTACTTCCTCAACCTCATTTTGGTTATTGCCGGTATCAGCAGCATTTTTACCCTCATTGGCGCCATCGCTTCCAAAGCCAATCAAGCCGGATTTCTGGCCCCAGTGCTCAGCCTGCCCGTAGTACTTCCCCTAATTTTGGTGGGTATGCAAGCATCCAATAAAACCCTTAACCCCGTGCTGGTGAGCTCGGTATACAAAGACATCGCCCTAGTAGGGGCTTTGGATTTTTTGATCGTTGTGCTTTCAGTGGCTTTGTTTCAGCCGCTCTGGAAAGACTGATCCCTTCAAAAAAATCGCCTGCAATGGCTGAGCATTACTTGCCCTGCCAATCGAAAAGAATGCGCACCGCTTCGTCTAAACCGACATCCTCACGATACCGCTTCAGCCAATCTTGTTTCTGCGCCAGTTTGATTGTATCCGAGCCCGCTTCCTTCAAATCACTCTGCAACGCCATCACAGTATCACAAACCGTTTTGTATTTGTAATCCCGCAAAGGCTTGTCCTGCAAACGCAAGGCCTCCTGCTGGGACTCAAACTTCTTCATGTTCAATGAATACGTATAGGCATTTCTTACCTCCGCCAACTCAGAAGCCCTTTTCTGTACCAAGGTATAGTAATCATTTTTTACCACGCGCTTTTTCGACAGTTCGATGGCCTTACGTCGCTGAGCCTCCTTGTAGGGATTGTAAGAATTGTAAGGCGCCGCCGGAATTTTGTCGTACGCCAAATGGAAATCCATTTCCTTCTCACCCTGCTCTATGCCGTCATATACATCGGGCAATACAACATCGGGTTCCACACCACGCAATTGGGTGGTTCCACCGTTGATGCGATAAAACTTCTGAATGGTCATCTTCAATTGGCCGTAGCCCCTTGGGAAAACATCGCTCATTCCACCCGGCAATTCCACAAACGTTTGAACGGTACCTTTACCGAACGTACTCTTGCTGCCCACAATCACTGCCCGGCCGTAATCTTGAAGGGCTGCCGCCAAGATCTCTGAAGCCGATGCGCTGTAAGTGTTTGTTAAAATGACCAGCGGACCGCCATATTCAACCGCCGGGTTGCGATCGGCATGGATTTCAATACCGCGCATGTCTTTCACCTGTACGATGGGACCTTGAGGTATGAACAATCCGCCCATTTCAATGGCATCAGCCAAACTTCCGCCCCCGTTGTTCCTCAAATCAATCACGATGCCCGTAGCACCTTCTTTTTGAAGTTTTGAAATTTCTGTACGCACATCGCCGGCGCAATTCCTGCCCCTGCCACGCTGCGAAAAATCAGCATAGAAACTGGGCAAATGAATCAGCCCAAATTTCTTGCCTTTGTAAGTCATCAACGCACTTTTCGCATAGCTTTCCTCAATCACCACCACCTCGCGAATGATGGGGATTACCACGATGCTGCCGTCCGGTTTCTTCACTGTCAAACGCACTTCCGTGCCTTTTTTACCGCGAATCAACTGAATGGCATCGTCCAACTTCATGTCCACCACATCCACTGGCTCTGCCGGACCTTGTGCTACCTTTAAAATCAAATCACCAGCTTTCAATTCGCCCTGACGGTAACTGGCACTGCCCGGCACGATTCGCTCTACTTTCACGTAACCATCACGCTCCGTCAGGGTGGCACCTATGCCCTCCAATTTGCCGGTCATACCGATGTCGAAGTTCTCTTTGTCTTCGGGCGGAAAATAGTTGGTATGCGGATCGTAAATCTCCGCGATGGTATTGGCGTACATACCAATCTGATCGCGACGATCCATCTTTTTCAATCGCTTAAACCAATCGGCATAGAATTTTTTCGTCTCATTGCGCGCCTGAAGCTCCAACGTATCAAAAGGCTTCTGCTTGGCGATGGCCGATGAATCTTTTGCCTTCTTCTGCGATTCCAACTTGCGCGACAACCGCTCCATGCTCTGGAATTGCAACCACTTCTGCCAGTCCTTTTTTAAGGTTTCCCAGTTGGGCTGAAACGACTGTGGCTCATCGTAAACGGTGTAGGTCTCATCCAAATCATAGTTTAACGGTGAAGCCAATGACTGATTGATTACAGGCTCCAAAGCCGCCAAACGCGTCATCAAAATGCTCCAGGTGGTGTCAAAAAAATCGAACCGACCCACTTGAATCTGATCGTCAATAGACGTTTTGAATGGCTCAATCAAACGCAAATCCTCTTGGGTGAAAAAGTGCTTGTCGCGATCCAAATTGTTGATGAGGTTGTTGTAAATGTTCACGCTGAGCGAATCATCCACCTCTTTGGGCTCGTAATGGGCCTCTTTGAGCATCATCATCAAGGTGCCCAAAAAGCTATCATTTTCTCCAAACTTCTTATTACTACAGAAAACGAACAACGCCAAAATCATTGACGTGGTTGTTATTACGACCCAATGGTTAAATCTCATTTGACTGTCAAAATTGCAATTAATAATGGAATAAAAAACTCAAAAACACCTTGAAATTACTGTTTTCCCGGACCTTTTGGTGCTGGCGGAGGAGGCATGTTGGGAGCGCCCTGTCCGGGAGCACCCTGACCGGGGCCTCCCTGACCAGGACCACCTTGACCAGGACCACCTTGGCCGGGAGCACTATGACCAGGACCACCTTGGCCGGGACCACCGGGTTGTCCACCCATTGGCATCCCATTCATTTCTGGCAGCGGTTGGTAGAATTTCTCCAAGCCCAATGTCTTTATACCTTGATCAAACACCAAATCCACTGGGATTCCCGCCGATTCAATACGCTTCAAATCCATTTGCAGCGATGCGCCAATCACACCGCGAGTGCTTAATACTGCTTTAACATCAGACACATTGCCATTGCCCTGCAATCGCAACAACTCAGCGGCCAAATCAGAAATCACTTGACGCATTTTTGCTACATCCACTTTGTAAGTGCGCTTTTCAGCGCCACCATCGGCTACAGGCTTTCCTTTTTCCTCAAGAACAATCGCACCCTGACTCAACAACGTGTTAAACGTAATCATGTTGGCTTTGCCATGCGCAGAAGAAGCACCGAATCGAACCGAGCGGAACACACTGGCCACAAATGTTACGTAGTAGTCATCCAAATTGCCCTCCAATTGTTTTTCGTCGAACAGTTGAGTAACCATATACAAACCCAAAACATTGGCTTTACACTCTTCAATGGCCGAATAATCTGCACCCAACGCTTCACGAACCGTCAATCTGCCGTTACCAACAACGTTTTTGATACCCAACCCATGCGCCACTTCGTGGAACATCACATTGTTGAAGAATGCATTGAAGGTGATATTTTTCTGTTGAGAAGGTGCAATCACTCTGGCAGCAATCGGAACCACCATGTTTTCAAATTTCGCCTGCATGGTGTTTTTCAACTGCGACCTGCGGGTACCGTAGTATTTCTGGATGCGCTCATCGTTGGGCAAATTCACAGCGATGGTTTTGCTGCCAGAATTACAATCACCGCCGTAGTAAACGGCATCAAAAACAGCCAGCTGACTCAGCGGCTTGGCTCCGGGCTCACGCGGCGGGAACCCCGGCTCTAACACCATTTCTACATGATCGCTGGTGGCTTCATCTTCATTCAAAGAAGGCTTGTATTGTGGCTCCACCGGCAAACCGGCTTGCAACTTCGGCAAATAGGCGATGAACTTCTCCAATTTCGCATCCCAAGCTCTGTCGCGCACCAACACATAGGCCTCGTATGATGTTTTTTGTCCGTATAACTTGTCTTCGTAGTTCTCGATAGGACCAATCACCAAATCCAAGTGGCTCTTTAATGACAACCATTTGATGTCGCTCACGATATAATCGTCCATCATCAAGGCACCCATCCGCAAACGCAAGTATTCTGAAAATTCGGGATCTTCTTTTCGGATGGCCTCAGCCGCAGCATTGATTTCATCACCCATTTTCATGACTTCATCACGGTAAAACTCACCGTATTTGATCGCTTGATACTGCTTGCCATTGGCACTTTGAAAGGGCATCCCCATAGGCTCAGGCATGATCGGTCCGTTTTTGTGCTTGCTTGGATCAATAGGTCCCGGAGCTTTAAAATCACGAACAATCGAATACGGCTCTTTCACAAAGGATTGGAACATCGTATCTACCCCAACCATAGAAAAATCACGGGGATATAAGTTTACGCCAGGAGGTTTTTCCCCGTAGCCCTTGATGAACGGTTTGTCGTCGTTCAAACGGTCCCAAGGTCCGTAATTCAACTCAGCGAACTTTCTTTCGCTGGGATCCTTGATACCAGCCAAAAATTCTGTTTTATCCCCGATGGTCTGTTTCCAGAAAACGCGATCCGCGTATTCTGCCGCCTTGATCAGGTGGGTGATGCATTCCCTTTCGGCGGTCGATAACAACGCCGTATCGGTTTTAAGTTCAAATTTTTTGTACATCGCCAACCGCTGCGCTGCCACATTGGGGGCCGCAACCGTCGTAGCTACGGGTGCTTTTTTCTTGGCGCTTCCAGCCTTTTGAGCCGAAGCAGGCATTGCAAAACCCAGTGCCGCCAAAGCAAGGACAAAACGAATTGGTCCTTTTGGATGGTTTACGAAATTTTTCACCATAGTTTACAAACCTACAAGAATTTTGCCATAAGCGAAATACCCTTTTTGATGCATGTCGTTAAACAACAAATTCGGAACGACAAACAACGTAGGAAATTGACAGAAAAAGACACATTTTTGCGCCATCAAAACCAAAATATGGTTGACCTTGTTACCTGTTAGAACGCATTGTGAAGCCCCTAGATTTTCAAACTTTTCAGAACCTGCAAGCGGCCTTCGCAAATTATGATGGCAACATACAAATGGGAGGACAATCATTTCCGTTCAGCAACATCGAACTGAGCAAGCCCACCGGAAAATATGTGGCGCGTGCCGTTTTGAAGTTGGCCACTTTGTTGAGTGCCAAAGGGTATGTGCAATATGCGGGAAACGCCTTCAGTCCCGGACTCCAATTCCCCGATATGCAACCCAACACAGACCTCTCCGACATCAACAAAGCCAGCTGTGGAGTTATGATCATCAACGTGTTAGGCACCCCAAAAATACTTGGCGCAGCAACGGTAAAAGCCGAACCCTTCATGAATTTGACCATCCAACCGGAATGGCAAAATTTTGACGATTACGTGCAAGCCATGAGTTCCAAATACCGGGTAAGAACCAAAAAAGTGCTGAGCAACTCTCAAGAATTCCAAGCCGTTGAACTCAAGCACAACGAAGCCAACGACTGGATTCCACAATGTGCGCAGATGTTGGGACACACCCTCAAAGACAAATCCCTGGCCATTTCGCCAAAGCTGTCCATGATGCTGCATACGTTTGTCAGAACGATGAAAGACAAATTCAAAGTATGGGGCTATTACAAAAACGAACAGTTGTGCGGGTTTATCTCGGCCATCGAAAGTGAGCAAGGTTTGTATGCCATGCACTTGGGCCTCATCGATGCGGCTGCCGACGATCATTTGTACCAACGCATGATGTACGATGTCATCGCCTTTGGAATCGAACAGAAAGACGAGTTTGTTTGCCTGGGAAGAACGGCCACAGAAATCAAAAGCACCATGGGGGCTACACCCATCGAAAATAGTTATATTTTGTATGCCCGGGGTCGGTTTCTCAGGGTATTGCTTCACCTATATGCCCAACGCTTTCATCGGGTAAAACCCTATCAATTGCGAAACCCTTTCAAAGGTTAATCACAAATCCCTTACTTTCGCAGGGTATGAGATTCCTGTTGTCTTTTATCGCCCTATCATCGGCCACGGTGGCCATCGCCCAAAATGCGAACCCTGCGCCCGCTACCCCCGACTACACCATCAACAAACCGGGGAGCAGCTATGCCTTCACGCCCAGTAAAATTTTGGCGGCCACACCGGTGGAAGACCAATGCAGAACCAGCACTTGTTGGAGCTATAGTACTTTATCGCTGCTGGAAAGCGAACTCATCCGCCTTGGGAAAGGACAACACAATTTGAGCCAAATGTATGTGGCTCGCTGCGCCTATACTGAAAAAGCAAAAACATACCTCCGCATGAACGGAAACCACAGTTTCGATCAGGGTGGTGAGGGTTGGGACATTCCCAGCATCGTGAGTCAGTACGGCATCGTACCCGAATCGGTTTATACCGGTTTGAAAAACGGCGCCACTCGCCACGACCACAGCGAAATGATTGCTGTTTTAAAAGGATTTATGGGGGCATTGGTCAAACGCGAAACAGGCACCTACACCGAAAGTTGGTTGCCCGCATTTGAAGGCATTTTGGATGCCTATTTGGGTCCCATCCCCAAAGAATTTACCTACGAGGGCAAAACGTACACCCCCAAATCCTATGCGGCGAGTTTGGGATTGAACATGGCCGATTATGTGGCGTTAACCAGTTTCACACATCATCCAGACTACAGTCACTTCGTGGTAGAAGTACCAGACAACTGGGCGATGGACCGGGCCTACAACTTGCCTTTGGATGAATTTACCCAAACCGTAAATACGGCATTGAGCAAAGGATTTACCGTGGCTTGGGCTGCCGACGTCAGCGAAAAAGGATTTTCTTTCCGCGATGGCTTGGCCATCGTTCCTGCCGATGAATCAACCATCAAGAAAATTGGCACCGATAACGCCGGCTTCAACGATGCAGGCGCAAAAAAAGAAGGGAACGCCTTTAGTGTACCCGTAGCGGAATTAGACATCACCCCCGCGGTACGACAAGCGGCATTTGACCGACAAACAACCACCGATGACCACGGGATGCACATTGTGGGGATGTCGACCGAGAAAAATGGCAACACCTATTTCCTGGTGAAAAACTCTTGGGGAACTGGCAATGCGTTGGGTGGTTACTTCTATGTGAGCGAAGCCTACTTCAAATATAAAACCATCTCGGTGATGCTTCACAAAGAGGGGGTAGAGAAGGGAATCGCCCGCAAGTTGGGTTTATAAGAATATCAAAACAAACCCGTATCTTTGCGCCACTTTTCAACTATGATCATTGGCGTTCCAAAAGAAATCAAAAACAACGAAAACCGCGTGGCATTGACGCCCGCAGGTGCAAGTGAATTGATCAAAAACGGTCACACCCTTTACGTGCAAAAAACTGCTGGTGAAGGCAGTGGCTTTGCTGATGCAGAATATCAAGCCGCCGGTGCTACCATCCTCAACACCATCGAGGAAGTGTATGCCATCGCTGAGATGATCATCAAAGTAAAAGAACCCATTGAAAGCGAATACAGCTTGATCAAAAAAGATCAGTTGTTGTTCACTTACTTCCACTTTGCTTCTTACGAGCCCTTGACCCACGCCATGATTGAGCGCGGCGCCGTTTGCTTAGCCTACGAAACCGTAGAAAAAGCCGACCGCAGCTTGCCGTTGCTTGTCCCCATGAGCGAAGTAGCCGGCCGTATGAGTATCCAAGAAGGCGCCAAATACCTCGAAAAACCCATGGGTGGAAGAGGTGTATTGTTGGGTGGCGTACCCGGGGTAAAACCTGCCGAAGTATTGGTATTGGGTGGCGGTATCGTAGGTACCCAGGCCGCTAAAATGGGCGCTGGATTGGGCGCTCGCGTGACCATGATGGACATTAGCCTGCCTCGTTTGCGTCAGCTCGATGACATCATGCCTGCCAACGTGGAAACCATGATCTCTAACGAATACAACGTGCGTAACGCCGTAAAAACTGCGGATTTGGTCATCGGTGGTGTTTTGATCCCAGGAGCAAAAGCCCCCAAATTGATCACCCGCGATATGTTGCCAACCATGAAAAAAGGGGCGGTAATCGTAGACGTAGCCATCGACCAAGGAGGTTGCTTCGAAACTTCTAAGCCCACCACACACGCCGAGCCCTGCTACGAAATAGATGGTGTGGTTCACTATTGCGTTGCCAACATGCCCGGTGCTGTTCCCTACACTTCAACTTTGGCCTTGACCAATGCTACCCTGCCCTACGCAGTACAGTTGGCCAACAAAGGATGGAAGAAAGCTTGTAGCGATAGCAACGAACTCAAATTGGGATTGAATGTAATCAACGGCAAAGTGGTTTACCAAGGCGTGGCTGAAGCCTTCAACTTGGCGTATACCCCCGTTGAGAATTTCTTGAACTAATTTTCAATGACCAACTTGGTCAACTACCGCATTTACGGGGAAGAAAACGCCCAACCACTGTATATACTGCATGGCATTTTTGGCATGCTCGACAATTGGCATTTGGCGGCCCAGCAACTCGCAACCACTTATCGAGTCATTACTTACGACGCCCGAAATCACGGCAAAAGTTTTCATCACGATGCCTCGGGCTATGCTGTGATGGCCGATGACCTCAAGCAATTGATGAATCATCTTGGCGATACTCAAGCCATCATCATGGGACATTCCATGGGAGGAAAAACCGCCATGGTCTTTGCAGATCGCTACCCCGAATGCGTGAATCAACTGATCGTGGTAGACATCGCTCCCAAGCGCTATGTACCCGGTCATCTGGGCTATTTCAAAGCATTCAAGGAGGTCCCCCTACACCTGATAAACTCCCGAAAAGAGGCCGAAGAAGCCTTTTTGCCCTATGCTCCAGACATGGGTGTTCGACAGTTTCTACTCAAAAATATCGAGCCAATTACGGGGGGCGGATACGCCACAAAGAGCAACTTGGAGGCCATTGAAAATGCGTACGACGAAATCATTGGTGCGTTGGATTTCCAGCAAGTATTTCTCAAGCGAGTCGATTTCATTGCCGGAGGCAAGAGTGGATACATCAAAAAGGAAGACCATGATGTGATCCTGCAACACTTCCCAACGGCCCAATTCCATGAAGTCCCCAACGCAGGCCATTGGGTACATGCCGAAAATCCTGCGGGTTTCTTGTCGTGCCTGCACCAAATTCTGCGGTAAATATTCACCGTCAATTTGTACCTTCGTTTTTTACCCGGCATGAAACAGCGCTTTGCGATACTCTTTACCTTTTTTTTCACGGCGATGTCTATTGGGCAAACCGTAAACCCCGCACCCTCAGGCAATGGAAGCACTTTGGCACGCCCCACTTGGGTTGCCATGCACGTTGGCGGGGGCATGCAAGTACACGCTGGTGGCTGGAGAGAGCGCTACAAGGCCAGCGCAATGTTTGATTTGGGTGCCGAATACCAACACAAAGAACGGTGGTTGTTGGGCTTCAACTATGTCCCATACACGGGGGGATGGGTGAGCACCGACAGCATGTATGGCGACATTATTTCTGGTTCGAACTATTTATTTGACGCAAACGGCAATCCCGCGGTGATCAGAACCTATTTGCGGGGTTTCAACTTTTGTGCTACCGCCGGGAAAATCATCCCGCTGAAGCAAAGCACGCTAAAGAACCCGAGGACATGGTCGATGCAGCTCATCGGCGGCGTGGGTTATCACGAGCATTTTACCAAGTTTCAGTTTGATAAAGGCTTGGTTCCTCAGTTGGAGGGATTTTACACGGCTGGGCACGACAATTATCGTGCGGGATATTGCTTGAAAGAGCAGGTGCGATTGCAGTACATGAATCCCAACACTTTGAGTTTTCAGGTGGGGTTGGATTTGATGCAGGGGGTAACCCACAACATGCGGGATTGGGACATGGCCACATTCAGGGCACCGGATGCCAAACAGACCGATTTGAGTGTGGGCATTCATGCGAGTTTGGTCATTCCGATCATCATTTACACCAAAACGACAGTTCGGGAAACCGAATATTTTGAATGATCGTTGCGATTTACTCTTTGGGATTGAAACTGTACGGCGGACTGATTCGCTTGGCCAGTTTATGGAATCCCAAGGCCAGGAACTTGCATGAGAGGTGGTTGAGGGATCAACATCGAGGTCGGGGCGAAATTGCACACCAAATCGATGGAAAACCGGTTGAATCGTTTGAATTGGTTTGGATACACTGTGCTTCTTTGGGGGAATTTGAGATGGCCAAGCCCATTGCGGCCGCCTTGCAGGCGGCCTCCAGCCAACGGCACGTGCTGTTTAGTTTTTTTTCTCCCTCCGGATATAATTACGCCCAATTAAATACCAATCAAACCAAAGTGTATTTGCCGTTGGATGGGCGTGACAGCGCGAAGCGCTGGCACGCGCAATGGCAACCAGAGGCTGCCATTTTTATCCGTTACGAATTTTGGTATCACCACCTAAAAACAACCCTCGAAAACAACATCCCCACCTTTGCCCTCGGCGTTTCCCTCAGACCCAATCACTTTCTCTTTTCCGCCATCGCATCGCCGTGGAAAACCCTGCTGAAAAACCTTCATGGCATTGGACTCATCAATGAAGCCATGACCGCACTGGCAAAGCGCAATGACTTTAACAATGCCTTCCTGTTCGGCGATCCCAAATTCAACCGCGCCTTCGACAGAACCCAACAACCCCCTTCGCCCCACCCCATACTACACCCCTGGCTGATACAAAAACCAACCCTCATTCTCGGCAGTGCATGGATGCCAGAAATTGCCTTGCTGAAATCGTTCGTCGAGCAGCATCCCCATGCCCTAAAAGATTGGCAAATCCTCATCGCGCCCCACGATATTTCCGCAGAATTCTGCAACAAAATAACCGCTGAATTATCCGCACTAAACCCCACCACATTCACCCAAGGCCTAGCATCGCCCGATACCACACAGGTGGTGATTTTGGATACCATCGGACAGTTGGCAGAGTGCTACCGATACGGAACCTTGGCCCTGATCGGCGGAGCCTTTGGCAAAGGATTGCACAACATCATCGAAGCCGCAGCCTTCGGATTGCCCGTGATTTTTGGACCCAACCACCAAAAATTTCCTGAAGCCCAACAATTCATCGAAGCCGGTTTCGGATTCAGCGTGGCCAATGAATCTGACTTTGAAAATACCCTGATGGCTTTGATCCAAACTCAAAATAATTCTACCAATGATGCGGTCAGAACGCCCCATGCACTATCAGCTTTGGCCCAACAGTTTGTGCAAACGCACCGGGCAGACATAGAAAAATTTGCCAATCTGACATATCCCAACGCCCAAAACAGGGCTTGATTTGCCAAAAACTGACATTATTTCGGACCACACCCATCCAATATCGCACAAATTTGAAATGGCACAACATTCGCCATGAAAGGACAAAACAAAAAAACTAAACAATATGTCAGTAAACGTTAAACCATTAGCCGACAGAGTTCTGATAGAGCCTGTTCAAGCCGAGCAGAAAACTGCTTCAGGAATCATCATCCCAGACACAGCCAAAGAAAAGCCCCAAAAAGGTACCGTAGTTGCTGTAGGTCCAGGCAAAACCGATGAGCCCGTTACAGTGAAAGTGGGCGACACTGTTTTGTATGGCAAATATGCAGGTACTGAATTAACGGTTGAGGGCAAAGACTACCTCATCATGCGTGAAAGCGATATTTTGGCGATCATCTAACCCTAAAAAAATTTAAATCATTACAGAAATGGCAAAGAAAATAGATTTCAATCTCTCCGCCCGCGATGGCCTAAAAAGAGGTGTTGACGCGTTGGCAAATGCAGTTAAAGTAACCTTGGGTCCCAAAGGACGTAACGTAGTCATTGATAAGAAATTTGGCGCGCCCCACATCACCAAAGACGGTGTATCGGTGGCCAAAGAAATTGAATTGGTTGACCCAGTAGAAAACATGGGTGCCCAAATGCTGAAAGAGGTTGCCAGCAAAACCGCGGATGTTGCGGGTGATGGTACCACCACAGCTACCGTATTGGCTCAAGCCATTGTAACCGGTGGTTTGAAAAACGTTGCTGCCGGCGCCAATCCTATGGATTTGAAGCGCGGGATCGACAAAGCCGTGGTTGCAGCTGTAAACAAATTGAACGAAATGACCCAAGCAGTGGGTGATGACAACAGCAAAATTGAGCAAGTTGCCACCATCTCTGCCAATAACGACATCACCATTGGTAAGTTGATCGCTGAAGCGATGCACAAAGTGGGTAAAGACGGTGTGATCACCGTGGAAGAAGCCAAAGGCACCGAGACCACCGTTGACGTAGTTGAAGGTATGCAGTTCGATCGCGGTTATTTGAGTCCTTACTTCGTAACCAACACCGAAAAAATGGATGCCGACTTAGAGAACGCTTTCATCTTGATTTACGACAAGAAAATCAGCAGCATGAAAGATTTGTTGCCCGTGTTGGAAAAGGTAGTTCAAACAGGTAAGCCCTTGTTGATCATTGCTGAAGACATCGACGGTGAAGCGTTGGCTACCCTGGTAGTGAACCGCATTCGTGGCGCCCTTAAAATCGCTGCAGTAAAAGCCCCAGGATTTGGCGATCGCAGAAAAGAGATGTTGCAAGACATCGCTATCTTGACCGGTGGAACGGTTATCAGCGAGGAGCAAGGTCGCAAGTTGGACGATGCTACCATAGAAGATTTGGGTAGAGCCGAGAAAATAACCATCAACAAAGACAACACAACCATCGTAAATGGCGCGGGTGATTCATCAGCGATTGCTGCCCGTGTTTCTCAAATCAAAGTTCAGATTGAGAATACCACTTCAGACTACGACCGCGAGAAATTGCAAGAGCGTTTGGCTAAGTTGAGTGGTGGTGTAGCCGTATTGTACATCGGTGCGGCCACTGAGGTTGAAATGAAAGAAAAGAAAGACCGCGTAGACGATGCGTTGCACGCAACCCGTGCTGCGGTTGAAGAAGGCATCGTTCCTGGTGGTGGTGTCAGCTTGATCCGTGCCATCGCTGGTTTGGAGGGCATGAAAGGTGAAAACGAAGATGAAACCACAGGGATACAGATCGTACGTCGCGCCTTGGAAGAGCCTTTGCGTCAGATCATCGCCAACGCCGGTGGTGAGGGCAGCATCGTGGTTCAGAAGGTAATGGAGGGCAGTGGTGATTTCGGTTACAACGCCCGTACAGAGAAATACGAAAACTTGATTGCCGCTGGGGTAATTGATCCAAAGAAAGTATCTCGTGTGGCCCTAGAAAATGCGGCGTCTATTGCCAGCATGATCTTGACTACCGAGTGCGTTTTGAGCGAAATCAAGGAAGAAGAAAAAGGTCATAGCCACGGTCCCGACATGGGCGGAATGGGCGGAATGATGTAATTCATTGTTTGGCACTGCTTCATCGCATCAATTTTTTTGTGATGAGGGAGGCAAAATTTAACCAAGAGGGCGGCCTGCGGCCGCCCTCTTGGTTTTCCATGATACTCCCATCCAAACCCCCACAGAATACCCAAACCCTTTTCTCGCATTTGCGTATCTTTGCAGTATGGGAAGAATCATGGGAATCGATTATGGTAGCCGTCGCACCGGCCTAGCCGTTACAGACCCCCTCAAAATGATTGCCCAGCCCCTGGAAATGGTCTATACCGCCGACCTGAAAATGTACCTCGACTCTTACCTGTACGAAGAAGACGTGGAGTGTTTCGTGGTAGGCCTTCCCACCAACTTGTCTGGACAAGATACCGATGCCACCGGACCGGTAAAGCAGTTTATCAAAGCATTAAAACAAGCTTACCCCAACATACCCGTTGAAACCATCGATGAACGCCTTACCAGCCACGAAGCACAACAAAGCATCTTGGCCTCCGGTGCCAAAAAATCGCAACGACAAAACAAAGGACTGATAGACGCCGTCAGTGCCTCGCTCATCCTTCAAACTTACCTGCAAAAAAATTCATGATACTGCCCATATACGCCTACGGCATGCCCGTACTGAGAAAAAAAGCCGAAGACATCATTCCAGATTATGAAGGGCTAGACACCCTGCTTGAGAACATGTTTGAAACCATGTACGACAGCAGTGGCATTGGATTGGCAGCACCCCAAATTGGCTTACCCATTCGTTTGTTCATAGTAGACGGTACCGATATCGAAGACGACCCAAGCACCAAAAACTTTAAAAAAATATTCATCAACGCCCAAATTCTCGAGGAATTCGATACCCCCTGGGAGTATGAAGAAGGATGCCTCTCCATTCCCTTCGTTCGAGCCAATGTGAAACGCAATGCCAAAGTAACCATTCAATACATGGACGAAAACTTTGTTCAAAAAACGGAAACGTACGACGGCATGGCCGCGCGCATCATTCAGCACGAATATGACCACATTGAAGGCATTTTATTTACAGATCGCATCCATCCCCTGAAGCGCAATATGCTGAAGAAAAAGCTCAACAACATTTCCATGGGAATGGTCAACGCGCCCTACAAAATGAAATTTCCGAAAAAATAATGTAGTTTGCATGTATTGAGCCTTCAAACATGCGTGCCTATTTTGCCATCATCCGGCCCAACAACATTCTGTTAACGCTGTTCACCCAAGTGGTTTTCATGTTGGCGGCATCACGCACTTCCTACCTCAACATAGACTGGGAAAACATCGCCTTCCCCGATTCCATTTTGGTAGTCCTTACCTGCTGCCTCACCGCCGCTGGTGGGTATGTCATTAACGACCTATTCGATGTAGACACCGACCACGTAAACCGTCCCAACAAACGCATACTAAAACGCGATATTTCTCACCGCGCGGCCATCATTTATTATGTAATTCTTACGGCGGGCGGACAAATCTGCGGGTACGCGGCAGGGCTAGGCATGGGGTTATTTGCCACGGCCATCGCCATCCTGTTGTACTTTTACTCCTCGGATCTCAAGGCGATGGGCTTGCCAGGGAATCTTCTCATTGCTTTTATGTCGGGCAGCGTAATTTACGTCGCCTCTCGCGGCATCTATCAAATCAGCCAAGGCTACTTTGCCGAATATGCGTTTTTGGCGTTTCTACTCACCTTTGCCCGCGAATTAATCAAAGATGCGGAGGACATCGAAGGCGACAAACAACAGGATTGCGAAACCTTTCCCATTGTTCACGGCACAAAAAAAACAAACATCCTCACCAATGTGATATTGGCAACCATCATTCTATTTTTGGCAGCGGCCAGTTACATACTATTTGTATCGCCCTTTTTGAATGTACAAGGCCCTTTAAACACCTTAGAATTGCTGTTCCCGGCCTATATCACCCTCATACTTATTCCGATGATTTTACGCGGTATTTGGATGACCGCCCATGCGTCGCAAAAACGCGATTACAAAAAAATCAGTAAATGGCTCAAATTCACCATGCTTTTGGGCCTTTTGAGCGTGCTACTCTCTCAGCCCTAAATACGAATTAACGAGGTTTCTGGGCTTCCCAGGCTTCAGCAATGGCTTCAAACTCTTCATACCACGAGGGACCCATTTTACGGGTTAATGCCTCTTTCAAGAACCGATAAACCGGCACCTTTTTTTCATCGCCCACCCTACAAGCCTCAGCACACAAAATCCAACTGTGGTAATTCAACGCCATGTATTCGCCGTATTGTTTCGCCCTGATGGGATACAGATGGCAACTCAAAGGCTTTCTAAACCAAGTTTTGTCCGCAAAATAGGCCTTTTCGATCGCACAGCCTGCGATACCCAGCTCATCATAAACCACAAAAACACACTCGCCGGTGGGCAAACAAGTAGTCACCAAATCACCGTCTCTATCCTTTTCGTGAAACCCCACTTCCGCCACCTTGGCCAAACCCGCCTCGGCCATGAAAGGCACTACTTTGTCATATTCCGAGGCAATAATATCCAATTCCGCCGCATCCAATGGGGCACCGGCATCGCCTTGTACACAACAAGCGCCTTTGCAAGTCAGAATTTGACATTCGAATTTTTTTTCGAGGATGTCTTCAGACACCAGGGCCTGACCTACAATGATCATCGCTCAACCAACCGTTATTCGCCCAAGTATTTTTTCCAACCGCCCTTTTCAAGCTTCTCCGCTTTCTCCATGATCTCAACACGCATCGACTCTTTGAATGCCGCCACTCGCTCGCCTAAGGCTTTGTCGGCCACACCCAAAATCTGCGCAGCCAAAATGCCTGCATTTTTCGCACCATTGATCGCCACCGTAGCCACGGGAACCCCAGGAGGCATTTGCACAATTGAATACAAACTGTCAATCCCGCTCATGGTCTTGGTCTGCACAGGCACCCCAAGAACGGGCAAATGCGTAAACGAAGCCACCATTCCTGGCAAATGAGCTGCCCCACCCGCTCCGGCAATAATCACCTCCAAACCACGCGAAGCAGCCGACTCAGAATACTCCATCAATCGTTTGGGCGTTCTGTGTGCACTTACCACCGTGATCTCATAGTCAACACCCAAAGCGTCTAAAATGGCGCCCGCCTCTTTCATGACTGGCAGGTCGCTATCACTTCCCATGATGATGCCTATTTTTTTCATATGCTGTTCGATTTGTTGGCAAAGTTCGCTAAAAGCGAAACAATTATATACAAAAAGTAAAAAACCACGAATCCGGCCGACCCAAACAAAGCGCAAGGAATCGCCAAGCCCAACAGCGACATCTTAAATTTGCGCAAAGGGTCATTGGCAGAAAATTTCATCGCCAACATAGGAAAATCACTCACCATCATGTAAGCCGTAAACAAGGGCATGTATAACCAAACCCAATATCCATTGAACAACCCACGCAGATCAATCATGGGCTTGTCAATAAACCACAATTCGCCAGGATTACCTAAATTGTAGCTCATCCAAGCAAATGAGCCCAACACCAACCCCGTTATGGGAGTGGGAATTCCCAAAAACCCCGTGGTTTGTCGGGTGTCAATGTTAAACTTCGCCAATCGATAACCCGCAGCCAATGGAATCAACATCCACGTGTAGCTGTTGATACAGAAGCGATCGGGCGGACAGTATCCTTGATATTCCATCATCGCCTTCCAAATCAGTCCAGGTAACACACCAAAGGTGACTACATCAGCCATCGAATCTAGCTGTTTGCCCATTTCTCCGGCAACGCCAAGTTTACGGGCGGCAAAACCATCAAAAAAATCAAGCCCTGCGCCCAACAACATCAGCACAAAACCCATCCACTCCTGTCCGGCCATTACAAAGCCAATTCCCAGTAACCCGCACCCCATATTGCTCAGGGTAATCAAATTCGGAATTTCCTTGGTCCACTTCATATTAGTCAAATGTATCCATGTTAACGGTGAAACCCATCTCGACGAAAATACCCGCTTTTAATCCCCCCATGTCAGCACCGCCGCCATAATTCAAGCCGGTTTCTTTGTACTGCCAAACGCGTTTTGCGGCCGTAGACTGTTGATACCCTGCCTTTGCAAACAATGAGAGCCCCGCATGCGGTCTGAATCGTGCCGAAACATAGGCTCCGGGCACCCATTCCATGGAGCGAATGGTTTGAACACCATTTACCACTGGATTGCCGAAATCTACCGTGGGTGGTACGTATTTGATTTGATGACGCACATGATAGGCCCGCAAGCCCAAACCCCACTGCCATTTGGCGTAACTACTGCCTGAGTGCACCCCCGCATCCATGTGGTACATGTGTGCTCTGTACGATAAACGTTCGCCATCATTTGCCTTAAACACATCTTTCTTACCCCGGGCATACCCAAGTTCCATGTGGCCATGCTTGCTCAAGAAGGTCAAACCCACCGGCACGTAAAACAACTTCGCATCGCTGATGGCATAACCGTTATCGGCAAAATGCTGTTTAAGGTTCTCAGACAAAAACTGCGACATCATGTATCTTCCGGCCACAGTGAATCCAATGTGATCGTTTCCTTTCGATTCCGCATCATCACTGCCACTGTAATCATCATCTTCCTCGGACTCCTCTGTGAAATCATGGGCCAAAACAAAATCAAACTTCTTTGACAACTCCACCAAAGGCGTAATAGAATCCTTGGTGTGGTATAAAACTATGCTTTTATCCACGGTTTTGAGGATCGACTTCACCTCTTCATTGATGGCCAGCGTATTGCCCAAGTTTACCGCGCAAATGTCTTTGCCGTCAAATTCTTTTTCTTTGTAAAAAATACCAATCGACATTACCGATTTGTTCTCTTTGAAGTAGCGGGTGCGTAGGCGTGTCAACAAACTGTTGTACTCAAACCAACCGCAATCTTGCTGTTGTTTGTTGGTGCTGACATGACAACGGCCAAACTGACCGAAGAACTTACCTTGCGGATACTTCTGCAACAAGCCCACCATGTTTTTGTACATGTGCTCTTCCCGCCACGCCACTTGCTGCGCCGTATTGTCGGATTTGGTCCACAAGTACCACTCACGCAATTGCTTGAAAGCCAAGGCATATTCGGCATAATCATCGCCCAACCACTGCTTCCATACTTTGCTACTGTCGGCGTACTTCCCATCAACCGCGGCATGCTTACTCAACCACAAATAGAGTTCCATGGCCCCTTCTTCCGTATCGAAGTCATCCTCCTCTTCGTTCATCAAGATGACGTCGAGCCGTTTATCCAATGATTCGTTTAGCTCCTCAACCACAACTTCAGCAATGCGAGTGGTATCCACGGTCGTGTCAACAACAACATTGGTTGTATCGGGAATTCCTTCCTGGGTAGATTCATCACCTTCCATGTCGTCGTCCTCATCATCGGTTCCTTCCTTTTCGATTTGTTGCGCCAATTTGGTAGCCATCAAAGCGCCCATTCGAATGCTTAGTGGCGCCATGCCACGCTTTTGAATCACATCGCCCAAGCGCATCACCGTCATGTCATAGAAACGCTCTACGTCCAAACCATGCACCTTAATTTTCTGGGAATCTGGCAATGTTTGGTTCCATACCCGAATGCTATCGAACAAGTTCATGTAATCTTGGGACGAAGTAGCCCGCAAGAAACGCCTTGCTGTTGAGTCGGTATTGGTGAAGTAGCGCTCCATATACAAGGCGCGGGTTGGACTCAATTCAATCACAAAGTGACGTACCCCAGCTTGCTCGTGAAAGAACTTCAAAAAGCGGTATTCCCCCAGCGAGTTGAACCCAGAAAACATGTGATTTTCTCCTGAGAGCATCACCCTGGCCTCATTGGCACGCTGAATGAGTAGGCGCACACTTTTCAATTCACCAAAACCATATTCCTTAAAATCGAGGTAGTATCCTGTGGGCAATACCGCAGACTCTTGGGCCTGTAAAACGCCCAACCACGCGAACAAACAGCTCGCGATTATTCCCTTCTTCATTGCTGATTTCTCCTTTCTTGATGTTTGGGTGATTTTCTACCCACTGATACTGAGTCAGTCACATAATCATAATCACTCGATCCAGAACCCATGATCGTGTTGCCAAATTTCCAATGCAAACCCGCTTCCGCCATAACGTACCAGCCCGTACTTTTAAAGCTCGACCCGTTGTTCATGGGCTCTTTTTGATACAACCAAGTGCCTTCACCCAAATCCCACGCATACCCACCGGTGAGTCGTGCAAAGAATGGACCCACATGAATCGCAGGCTCTATTGTTAGACCATACAAATAGGCTGGATTTTTCACCACAAAACTGGGTTGATCTTGATTGATAAATCCGCCCGCCGTGTTGGTAAATTTCTTGTAACGCTGCTCGCCATATCCGGTAAATCCGCCAATTCCAAACGTAAAAAATCTGCCCAATGAGAATTGGGTCATGTTGCTATACAGCACATAAGACGCCGAATAATTCCCATTGCCACCCATCGTTTGGGCCACCTGCAATCGGTGGTTTTGGAGCTGTTTTCCATTGCGGGTATTTATTCCCACGCTAATTCCTTGGGTAGATAGGTTAAGTGCATCGAATTCTGTCAATCCCATCACACTGCGCATCGCATTGATGTATTTGGGTTTGAAAGTGGGTTGAATATAGGTGTAGGCCAGATCAAACACCAACTTGGATTCTTCGGTTCCACCCCATTCAGAACGATGCGTCATAAAACTCTTTTTATCGCCGTAGTCACTCCAGCCCTCTTCGAACGCTACTGCCGCAGAATCCATGGCACCTAACCAATCTTCCATTCCTCCCACTTCAGCAAACACAAGGGTCACCATAGAAATGGAGTCCTTAAATTGGTATTCCTTGGTGATTTCCGAGAAAAGTTCAACCGTATCCTTCTTACCCATGTCAAAGGGATCTTCAGACAGGATAGCCGTATCTGACCCACCCAATGCGCTCAAAGGGGGATAAATGGTGGTATCAGATTTGGCGCTAGCGGAATCAGGCAGCAACCGCATCAATACATGTTCATACCTGCCATTCATCGCAAAAACACGGGCCATATCGGTTGGTTTTACCCCTTCACTGAGCAAATCTTCCATCAAACTGGGCAGTGCTTTCTTGTTGTACTGATTCACTGCAAATTGTTCCACGGGGTCAGAACCAAGGATCAGGGTTCTTCGTTTTTCCTGTTTCAATTTCCCCACCAAATCGGCGCGCTTTTGCAATTGCTCAAACAACGTTTCGCCTACCAAAACACGGTCGTTCACCGAATCGCGGGGGATGGGTTTCAGCCAGGGTTTTAGGGCTTGGTAAGTGGCCCGATTTTCCGGTAAAAGATAATTTTCCAATACCCCAGAAATGCTCCAAAGCGAATCCCTGAGAAAGGTGATGGTCTCCACGGCGCTGAAAGCCGGATCCACGTCCAAAGATTCTGTTTCATCCTCTTCATCGCCGGGCACTTGAATCTCTTGATCTTCTTGCCATAAGCGCCACAGTCCTACCGAAACCAACGATCGTATACCTTCCACTTGCGAGCGAATGCGGGCCGGAATTTGCTCATCATTTTGTTCGGCACCCCCCAAACCCACTGTGGTATCTGCCGGTAACAAGGCATTTAAATAGGCCGCCAAAGCATACTCATATTCACGGTCGCTGTATTCCAAATATGAGCCCCCACCTTTTCCATACAACTCGGTGGAAGCAAACGAAAATTGATCAATAGCGGTACTGTCTGATTTCCTGCGGACGTCGATGGCATCCATCACCGCAACAAAAGGGTTGTCGATATCTTCATCAAACGACATCCGGACATAGTTCCTGTGCATTTGATCGGGGTGCTTCAAGTATTCATTGAGCAATCCCACCTGCAAAGGGTGAAAGTTGACATAGGCCACCTCAAAGCGCTGTAAATCTCCAGTTCGAATCAACGAAACCAGGTACGGCACATCAATGGGATCGGAAGAAATGTTGTCTTCGCACACGGAAAACAATACCATTTTCTTTTGATCCAGCGCACTCAGTACCCGACCTTGGTAAGTGGTAGGCGCTGTTTCGTCGCTCACACCAGTTGAAACCACCACACTGTCGCTCGCGACTTTCGTTGCAGCGGCATCCCATTGCGCAGCCAAACCACTCAGGCACAACACAGAAATGGATAGCGCCCAATGCTTCTTTGAGTTGTTGTTCATCAAGTATTTTCTATTAAACGAGATTCAGGACTTGTTCTTTAATTTGCTCCAACTTTTCCTTCATCTGGACCACCACTTGCTGCATGGGGAAATAATTGCTCTTCACGCCCATGGTGTTCATTTCACGTCCCATTTCCTGGGCGATAAAATTCAATTTTCTACCCAAAGGCTCCTTTTTCAGGCAGGTTTTGAAGTAATCGATGTGTTGCTGTAAGCGCTGTTTTTCTTCGGCAATATCCCACTTGTCTAAGTACATCAATATCTCTTGCTCAAAACGATTTTGGTCGCGCAGCTCCCCGGCCACATGCTCGGCCAGTTGGCCGTAAATGCGATCGCGCAAGCCTTGCTTGCGCGGCTCTTCATGAACCGATACTTCATTCAAATCTAACTGAATGGATTCCACAAGCGACAACAACTTCACACCAGTGGCTGCCCCTTCTTCCCTTCTGAATTGCACCAACAAATCAGCCGCCTGCAATGTTAAATCCACCATGGCTTCCTTCACGCCTTCTTCCAACCCTCGCTCACCCGTTTGAATCACTTCGGGAATGCGGATAATCTCCCTGAAAGGATCCCGAAATTCCACCCCAAGGGCCAAACTCAATTCATTGTATTTATCGAGGTAAGCCTTGGCCAAACCCGCATTGATGTGAATCGTTTGATCCTCTGCCTTCACATTTGGAAACGTGATGCTATACGTGCAAGTGATGGTACCCCGCTCCAATTTTTCGTTCAACAGCCTGCGAATCTGCGGGTCGATTTCGTACAAAAACTTGGGCAACCGCAAATCGGCCTCAAAATACCTGCCGTTAAGGGCTTTGATCTCACATACTGCCCTGAGGGTTGGCGTTTCTACTTGGGCGCGCCCAAAACCCGTCATACTCTGAATTTGACTATCCATGCTAATTCAGGCGAAAATAGACCTTAATACAGAATTTTGAGTCACCCTACCCACACAATTAATTAACTTTGTACAATATTGATGAAAGCAAAGTACATATTGGCCTTTTGCACTTCGGCAGCATGCCTGTTTTTGGGTTGTAATCAAACCACCGATGCCCCCGATAACGACACCCTCGCAACCGCCGAAACGGTGATCGTTACCCAGAAAAAAACAGGATTCTCCGCAGACAACGCCTACAACCACATCAAAAGTCAACTCAACTTTGGCTTCCGCATCCCCGGCACCGCCGCACACAAACAATGCGCCGATTGGTTGTTGAAAGAACTCAAAGCTCAGTGCGACACTACCTACTTTCAGGTGGGTTCGGCCAAAAATCCTACATCGGGCGCACAAATCCCCGTGTACAACCTCGTAGGTAGCATCAATCCAAATGCAGAGAAACGCATGATTTTCGCGGCGCATTGGGACAGTAGACCCATGGCGGACCAGGACGACCAAAACCCAAAAGAGCCCATCCTTGCGGCCAACGACGGTGCCTCTGGCGTGGGTGTCATCCTGGAATTGGCACGCATCCTCCATACCG
>VGFS01000014.1 GCA_016868785.1 Bacteroidota bacterium | reverse complement strand
GTGGTACTGGTGTTTGGGGCTGATCCAGCGACGCGATAAAATTCCATGGAAACCAAGGTGTCATGGTGAACCATATTGCCCAATACCGCACGGGGAATGATGTAAGCAAAACGAGAAGTTTGGGTATCACGGATTGTGCTTGCAACCATGGGGCCACCCAATGTACCCGCATAAGAACCATCGCCTATTTTTACATATTGTGCAGAGGCTTCAGAACTAAAAACGAGTAAAATCAACCCCAATGTACACAATATGGCTTGCTTCAACTTCATCTTATACAAACCTACATGAATTTCATGAAGATGCCGTGCAGTTTTGCTTAATTTGCAGTGCCGTGCATAAGCAAGAACTCATACAGCAAATTCGTTTGAAACAATCCTATCTCTGTACCGGATTAGATACTCAAATAGAAAAACTTCCAAGTGTAGTATCCAAAAATGGTCAGGGATTGGTCGATTTCAATCGCAACATCATAGACGCCACAAGCCCATACTCCGTGGCCTACAAGATAAACACAGCTTTCTATGAACAGTACGGAAAAGCGGGTTGGGAATGGATGGAAGAAACCCTAAATCATTTGCCAAATGATACATTAAAAATTGCCGATGCCAAACGGGGCGACATAGGAAATACCAGTTCCATGTACGCCAAAGCGTTTTTTGATACTTTGCCTTTCGACGCAATTACAGTGGCACCCTACATGGGAGAGGATAGTTTGCGTCCCTTTTTGGAGTTTGAGAACAAGTGGGTGATTTGTTTGGCATTGACGAGCAATGCGGGTCACGCCGATTTCCAACTTGGAGAATATGAAGGTAAAAAACTCTACGAACGCGTGATTGAAACCGTTTGCAAATGGGGCAATGAAGAGAAACTCATGTTTGTAGTAGGTGCCACACGTGCTCAGTTGGTGCAAGAAATTCGGGCCATGATACCCAATCATTTTTTGTTGGTTCCAGGCGTTGGTGCTCAAGGAGGAAGCCTTCAGGATATTACCAAAGCGGCCGCAAACGAGGATGTGGGATTGTTGGTCAATTCATCAAGAGGCATTTTGTACGCTTCCTCTGGAGATGACTACAAAGAAGCCGCTGCCGCAGAAGCCCAAAAGTTGGCCTCAGAAATGGCTACTTTCCTGTAAAAAGATCGAAACCAACGCCTAATTGGATGCGCTCTAACGATGGCCCATTCAAAAAGTTGGCTTATCCCCGAGGTTTAAGTGGGCGTATTTCCAAATTCACATTGTGAAAATTTGGGGGCGATTCCAAGCAATAAATGATCTGCTGAGCCACATCTTGGGGCATTAACATGTTGTCGTGCGCTTTGATATTCTCGCTGTGTCTGAAGAAATTAGTTTTTACAGAACCGGGATAAACGCACGTAACTTTTACCCCAAAGTCGCGAACTTCCTTGTATAACGCATCACTGAATCCACGTACGGCAAATTTGGTAGCACAATAAGCACTCACTTGCTGATATCCCTCCAAACCGGCAATAGAAGAAATGTTGATGATGTGACCCAAGCCTTGCTGTTTCATGGTTGGCAATGCCAATCTGGTGGCATAAAACAACCCGGTTACATTTGTATCAAACATCTCATGCCACTGTTCAATGGGCAGTTCATCGCAATGACCAAAGTACCCCAATCCCGCATTGTTGATCAGGATGTCAATCTTACCATGTTTTTCTATGATTGTGCCGAATGCTTCGGATAGTCCCTCCCAATGCCTAACGTCTGCCGTTAAACACGTATAGTTGGGATGTGAATGGCTACAGCCACTGCGGCAAATGCCCACCACGAAGGCCCCTTTTTCCAATAATTGTTGAACGCATTCATGTCCAATTCCTTTGTTAGCGCCTGTGACAACGGCAATTTTATTTTGTAATTCCATGGTTTGATAATGACAATAAGGATAACAATGAGGACTCTTTTTGGTTCCAGTCCCAGTCCATTTTTTGGGCTTTGATTTGATGCCTTTCCAAAAAGTGCGAATACGATTTATCGTAGTACACCAGCAAGAGCTCTACCCATTTCTTGAGTTCTCCATTTTCTAAGGCGGATATTGCGGCTTGCTCATGCTGCCCGCCAAGGCGTTTGCGCAATTTTTGTGTTTGCTCTTTGAGGTCAGCCACCGGAAAGGATCCATACTCTAACAAAAGGCGTTGAATGCGGGTTTCGCGATCTATATTGAGCTCAATGAAACGGGCATTTTGCATGCCATCCCACAATCCTTGCGGCACAGCACAATGGCCTATTGTTCTACTTTCATTTTCAATAAACACCGGTTGATTTGGTTTGCAATGATGCAAAGCGGTGGCCACCAAATTTTCGAATTGTTCATTTTTGGGCTGAGGCGGTAACCCAAGTCCACCGAGCGCACTGCCTTTGTGGTTGGCAAGACCCTCTAAATCCACAACGTTGGCATTGGTATTTTTGAGTAAATGCAAGACTTCTGTTTTTCCAGTGCCTGTGTGCCCTGAAATGATCACATAATCGCGGTTGGTTTCAAGCGTTGAAAATACCCAATGGCGGAATGAGCGATATCCTCCCTGAATCATTGTAGCAGGCATTCCACTCCATTGTACCAACGTTGAGGCAATTTGGCTTCGCAAACCACCCCGCCAACAATACAGCAATAATTTTTTGTTCTCGTTTTTTGCCGTGGTTATTAGCGATTGATAATAGGTCTCGAATTTAGGGCCGATCAATTTTAAGCCTACTTGAACAGCCGCTTCGCGGCCCTCCATTTTATAGGTTGTTCCAACCAAAGCCCGCTCTTCATTTTTGAGTAAAGGCAAATTGATGGACCCCGGAATGTGTGCGCGCTCGAATTCTGCTTCGCTTCGAACATCAATCCAACAATAGGAGCCAGTGTGGGATAGCGCCTCTTCAATCGATAACGCTTTGATCTGGCTCATAATTTTACATGATTACTTCCAGTAAACTGCGATAGGCAAGTACATCATCACCGTATTTTGCCTTGGTTTTTGCTTGCAAAGCCGATGCGAATTTATCGCGGTATTGCTGATAACTGCCCATATTGGGCGCTGTGTATTGAATGGCATAGTTCACACCGTCATTGTCCTCAACCTCGGTGAGTAATTTGAGAATTTTGCATTCAGTGAAGCAGCCCGACTGCATAACTTCGGGTATGTGCTCCTCTTTCATCCATGCCAACCACTCCTCAGCCATGAGAGGATGCAGGTTGCAAGTGACGTTGTAAACAATCATGGTTATTGGGCGGAAATTCTGATGTTAAACCCTTCCATGATGAGGTTTGCCAACAGCTTTTTGCAGGCAGTTTCTGCCATTTTGTGGGCCTCCTCAGCAGAATCAGCGTCCAAATCCATGGTGATGAACTTGCCAATGCGAACATTGGAAGCGCTAGTAATACCAATTTTAGGTAGCCCGTTGGCTACTGCTTTTCCTTGGGGATCTAATAATCCTTTGAGGGGTAAGATTTCTATCTCGGCAACGAATTTCACAATACAAACCTACATCAAAATCCCCAAAAAATCGTGTATTTTGCAGGGATGATTTTTGCAAAAAAGCGAATGTTGAGTTTGGTAACAGGTGCACTGTTCCTTTTTGTTTCTTGTCAGTCAGGCTCTGAAACCAACGACACAAAAGCCCATACATCAGATTCTTCCCTTAATGATACTTTACCCATGCAGGCCAATGCCGGTTTATTGGGCACTGATTCTGGCATCGTGGTGAAAGAAATGCATAGAAATGCTACCCAGCTATTGGGTTTTTGGCAACAAATGCCTTTGAAAGACATCAAACAGGCCATCCAAATCAATGCGCCCTTGATTGTTAATCGCATTGTAAAAGACAAATACAAAATGGAAGGCGGCCTAACCGTGCTTTATAAAGAATTTCCCGATTTGGGCAGTGTGGATGTCTTTATCGGTATACCTGTTAAACCTATGTCCAACGAAAAAATGCCAACATTAACCGATGGGTTTGTTCTGGAAAATTTGCCATCGGCGAGCTTTTTCAAAGCCACAGTGAATGCAGAACCCGGTAAAACCCTCAACAGTTGGCGTAAGTTTCGCGCATGGATGCAGAAAAATGGGTTTTCCCAACCTTCAGACAATGCCAAAGACAACTTTCCTTACTTTGAATATTTTCAAGACAGTCGCAATGCTGAAATGACAACCACCGTGTCGCAAGCGGTGCTAATCATGAAAAAATCCTGATGAATATCCCCGCTTATCTCAACCCTGGCGACACCGTTGTGTTGATTGCACCGGCAAGGAGTGTTACTGCTCAGGATATTGGCGCGTTTCAAGATTGGACCACCGCTCAAGGGTGGAAATTGGAACTGTCGCCCAATTTGTTACATGTTCAAGATCAGTTTGCTGGAGACGATGCGTTGCGGGCCAAAGACTTGGCCTGGGCACTGTCACATCCAACCGCAAAGGCGATTTTTACCGCAAGGGGTGGTTATGGAGCCATGCGTACACTGGAAGCCCTTGAACAGCGCCATAACAATGTGGATCAATGGTTGTCTCACCAAACGCCAAAGTGGTTTGTGGGATTTAGCGACATGACAACCCTACATCTATTGCTGAATAAAAATCAATGGGCGAGTATTCACGGTCCAGTAGCTACCCAATGGGGACAAACACATTCATGGGTGAAAGAGAACGGTCAGCAGTTGTCGGATACCTTGTGCGGAAAAAGCACGCTATTGGCAGTGAACGCAAATCAAATAGCCAATCCCTGCCCATTTTCGGGAGAGCTCATCGGTGGAAATTTGAGTCTGATATTTGCCGCATTGGGCACACCTAACCAACCCGACACCACAGGTAAAGTGCTACTCATTGAAGATTTAGATGAGTATTTATATCACCTCGATCGGATGGTTAGATCATGCAAGTACGCCGGTATATTTGATCATCTAAAGGCTCTACTTGTAGGTAGTATGATCGACATGAAAGACAATGCCGTGCCCTTTGGCAAAACAGCCAGGGAAATCATTTCAGAGGCACTGTCAGATCGGAACTTTCCTATATTGTTTGATGTGGAAATCGGACATGACCATCGAAATCATTCGGTAAAATTGGGCGCAGATATTACCTTTGACCTTTTAACCCTTTCTCAGCAACCGTGATCTCATCAAAAACATACATCGCCCTAACCAAATTTGGCATTGTTGGTGGATTGAGTTTTTTGGTGGATATGACTGTGTACTATGGCATAGCCGTGTTTTTGCCCACCTATATCGCCAAAGCGCTGGGTATCATTGTGGCAACGGGGGTCAACTATAAGTTGAATTCCCTGTGGACGTGGGGTGTGAAAAAAGGGGATAACCCATATCAAAAACAGCAATCGGTATTGCGAAATTATTTGCTGTTGTATGCCATGAGCGGTTCTGTGAACGTAGTAACCAACGAAATCATGTTGTTTGTACTCCCCAACTGGGTTTTGCAATTGAATGTAGTTTTTCCAAGTCATACGTTGGCAGCAGCGGCAAAAAGCACTTTGATGGGTACCAAAGAACTGATATCGGTGAAAATCGATAAGTTGTTTGCTGTTTTGGTCGCAACGATTGTGGGTATGATGGTCAATTTTCTTGGCCAAAAATTGTGGGTGTTTGGGAAAAGTAAATCGCAAGGTTAAGAAAGCACCTGCGGAACCATTAACTTTGTGATTCATCATTCTTAATTTTTATTACAATGGCATGTACATCTTGTGGAACCAAGTCAGGCGGCGCACCCAGTGGGTGTAAAAGCAATGGCACTTGTGGTACCAGTGGTTGCAATGCATTGAACGTACACGACTGGTTTAAGGACATGGATTTGCCTACCGGACACAAACCCTTCAATGTGGTGGAAGTTCGGTTCAAAGGGTCCAGAAAGGAATTCTTCCGAAACACCAATAACTCAGAGTTGTACACGGGTGACTATGTATGTGTTGATAGTAGCATTGGCTTCGATATCGGCACTGTATCAGCCACCGGTGAAATTGTTCGATTGCAGTTGAAAAAATATCGCGTTCGTGAAGATTCCGAGGAAATGCGTAGCATTCAGCGCGTGGCCTCTGAAAAAGATCTAGAACGCAGAACAGAAGCTAAAAGCAAAGAAGATCAAACCCTGGAGCGCGCGCGAACTATTGCGTTTTCACTCAATCTCCAAATGAAAATTTCGGACATTGAAATTCAGGGCGATGGTAGAAAAGCCATTTTCTTTTATACGGCAGAAAGTCGGGTGGATTTCCGCGAACTCATCAAACGCTATGCCGATGAGTTCAAAGTGAAAATTGAAATGCGCCATATTTCCTACCGTGAGGAAGCCTCTCGATTGGGAGGAACCGGTGTTTGCGGACGTGAATTGTGTTGCAGCACATGGCTCACCGATTATAAACAGGTGAATACAGGGGCCGCGCGCGTTCAAAATTTGAGTATCAATATGGAAAAACTGGCCGGTCAGTGCGGTCGCTTGAAGTGTTGCCTAAACTACGAATTGGACCAATACGTGGAAGCGATAGATGCCTTCCCGAAAGCGAAGGTGGTGAAATTGGATACCGTTGCTGGAATGGCTTATGCCAGGAAGACAGACATCCTGAAAAAGTTGATGTGGTTTTCTTATGACGACAATCAAACTTGGGTTGCTTTGCCTGTGGCAACGGTCAATGAAGTGATGGAGGAAAATCGCAGCGGAAAGCAATCTGCGGCTTTGCAAGACTTGGCTCCAGCCAGCGCGATATTGGAAAAGGTGAGCAATGGCGTACAAGATCAGAATAATGATTTCATTGGCAACAACGAGTTGTTGCAAGATGATGAGTTTGCATTGATAAAGCGCGGCTCTGAGAAACGTGATGGCCGAGGCAATAATGACCGAAGAAGACGGGGTAACGATCGTAGAAACGACAGTCGTGGACCCCGCCCGGAGGGCGGCGGCAATAACCGAGGTCCTCGTGCGGATAACCGCGGCCCAAGACGGGAGGGACAGAATCGCGGCCCAAGGCCTGAAGGTGGCAATCGCGGCCCCCGTCCTGAGGGACAGAATCGCGGACCCCGCCCGGAAGGCGGAAATCGAGGCCCTCGTCCGGAGGGCGGCGCCAATAACCGAGTCCCGCGTTCGGAGGGCGGAAACCGCGGCCCAAGACCTGAGGGACCGGCAAGCACACCGACAGCCGAGTAATTTTTTCGAAGACGTAACAAAAGAGGCCCACCCCGCAGGGGTGGGCCTCTTGCATTTTATCAATCAATGTTGGCGTTTAGTGACTCAAATACATGCTTTTCTGCTTGTACAATTCGCGGAATGCGGCATCTTTGAGGTCTTTGATGAACAAGATGCTTTCACCGGTGCTCTTCATCTCAGGACCCAATTCACGACTCACACCGCGGAATTTGTTGAAGCTGAAAACGGGCTGCTTAATCGCGAAGCCAGAAGGGCGAGCGGGAATAGTAAAATCTTTGATTTTTGCAGCACCTAACATCACCTTGGTGGCCATGTTCACGTACGAGTAATCATAGGCTTTACATATGAACGGCACTGTTCTCGATGCCCGTGGATTCGCTTCAATGACATAGACTTTCTCGTCCTTGATGGCGAATTGAATGTTCATCAATCCGTGAATGTTCAGTGCATGGGCCAACTTTTCAGTATACTCCACCATCTGTTGCTGAACATTTTCGCTTAATGAGAAAGGAGGCAACACGGCACTGGAATCGCCAGAGTGAATACCCGCTGGTTCGATGTGCTCCATCATACCCAAAATGTGAACGTCCTCACCGTCACAAATACTATCGCTCTCCGCCTCTTCAGCCCGATCCAAGAAATGGTCGATCAATACACGGTTACCCGGCAAATCACCCAATAATTTTACCACAGCCTTTTCTAAATCTTCGTCGTTTATGACGATAACCATTCCCTGTCCGCCCAATACATAACTCGGACGAACCAACACAGGGTAACCCACCTCATTGGCAATTTTGATTGCCTCCTCGGCGTCAAGTGCTACCCCAAATTTTGGATAAGGAATGTCCAAAGACGCCAACATATCACTGAAACGACCGCGGTCTTCGGCAATATCCATGTTATCGTAACTGGTACCAATGATTTTTACACCCTTTTCGTGCAGTTTTTCGGCCAATTTGAGGGCTGTTTGACCGCCCAATTGCACAATTATACCTTCAGGTTTTTCATGTTGGATTAGCTCCCACAAATGTTCCCAGTAAACAGGCTCAAAATACAGTTTGTCTGCCATGTCAAAATCCGTACTTACAGTCTCCGGATTGCAGTTAATCATGATGGCCTCATAACCGGCCTCGCGAGCTGCCAGGATGCCATGTACACAGCTGTAATCGAATTCTATGCCCTGTCCAATGCGATTTGGACCGCTTCCCAACACAAAAATCTTCTTTTTATCACTCACGATGCTTTCGTTTTCGCCATCGAAAGTTGAATAGAAGTAATTGGTAGGACTAGGGAATTCCGCACTACAGGTATCTACCATTTTGTATACGCGGCGGATACCCAATGAAAGTCGCTTGTCACACACTTGCTCTGCAGTGGTGTTTCCACCCATCAACCAAGCAATTTGTTCATCGCTGTATCCTTTTTCTTTGGCGATTTTAAGCAAACTCGCCGGGATATTTTCTGGATTGTATCTACGGATTTCAGTTTCGGTTTTCACCAAATCGGCAATCTGTTCAAGGAACCAACGATCGATGCGGGTGATTTTTTGAACACTGCTGATGGGTACACCCAAAGCAAGCGCATCTTTTACTTGGAAAACGCGATTCCAACTGGCGTGTTCCATGCCATGAACCAATTTTTCCAAGTTGCGACTCACTTTGTTGCCATCGGCACCCAAACCGTGGCGAGAAATTTCCAAACTCTGACAGGCTTTTTGGAGGGCTTCTTGGAAACTACGGCCGATGGCCATGACTTCACCCACCGATTTCATTTGGAAACCAAGGCGTGTTTCAGCACCATGGAATTTGTCGAAGTTGAAACGCGGAATTTTTACAATTACGTAATCCAATGCCGGTTCAAAGAAAGCACTGGTGGTTTTTGTAACGGGGTTTTTAAGCTCGTCGAGGTAATATCCAATCGCCAATTTTGAAGCAATTTTGGCAATGGGGTAGCCTGTAGCTTTAGAGGCCAAGGCAGAACTTCTACTGACGCGGGGGTTAATCTCAATGGCGATGATCTCTTCGTCTACTGGGTTTACACTGAATTGCACATTGCAACCTCCGGCAAAAACACCCATACTTCTCATCATTTTAAATGCCATGTCACGCATCCGCTGGAAAGCAGTATCGCTCAAGGTCATTGCAGGGGCAACGGTGATAGAATCTCCGGTGTGTATGCCCATGGGGTCGAAGTTTTCTATGGTACAGATTACCGCGATATCGTCTTTGGAGTCGCGAAGCAATTCAAACTCATACTCCTTCCAACCCAAAACGGCTTGCTCTACCAATACTTCGTGCACTGGACTAGATTCCAGGCCATATTGAAGCGCACGGTCAAACTCCTCTTTTTTGTAAACGATGGCACCGCCTGTTCCACCCAAGGTGTAACTCGGACGGATAACCAGAGGAAATCCAATCCGTTGGGCAATTTCTTTGCCTTCCAAAAAGCTGTTGGCGATTTGACTTTTTGCTACACCAACACCCAATTCAACCATCAATTGTCGGAACTTTTCGCGATCTTCCATCTTGTCGATGGCCTCGATATTTACCCCAATGATACGACAGTTGTATTTCTCCCATATTCCCAATTCATCGCATTCTTTTGCTAGGTTCAAAGCAGTTTGTCCACCCATGGTCGGCAATACAGCGTCGATGTCTTGCTCTTGCAGAATTTTTTCGATGCTTTCGGGGGTCAATGGCTGCAGATAAACATGATCGGCGTTCATTTTGTCCGTCATGATGGTCGCAGGATTGCTGTTAATCAGCGTAACTTTGATGCCTTCTTCGCGGATACTGCGGGCTGCTTGTGATCCAGAATAGTCAAATTCACAAGCTTGACCAATGATAATCGGTCCACTGCCGATGATGAGTACGTGTTTGATTGAGGGGTCCTTTGGCATGATTCCAAAAATTGTACAAATTTAGGGCATCCAAACGGTAAAAGGCGCTTACTTTTCCACGAATTGCGATAATCTTGCAAAAAGAGGGGACTAGGCCAATAACAATGGGAGAATTAAATACTCCAAGAAGAACAGCCCCCAGTAGAACAAATAAAATCGTTTGATACTATCGGTCGATTGCAAATCTACGCGAGAAGACCTACCCCAGAAAAGGATGAGCAGAATGAGATGAACGAGTGCCGCAGCAATATGAACATCGATAAGAAACCAAAATAGACTGAGAATTAAGTATGACAAGCCCACGAGCCATTTCCCGGCAGACAGTGCTTTTTGTCGACTCCAAACCAAAGCCAAAGTTTTAAACCCATGGATTTGATCGCCTTGGGTATCTGGGATGTCCTTGAACCAAGCAATGCCCAGACTGAATGCCGTGATAAAAACGGTCAACGGCAACAACCATGGAAGCGCAACCACGGGCCAATCGAACAGTAAGGTAGCAAAATGGATCGAGATGCCAACGTTGATGAGCGGACCTCGAACCAAGGCAATTGCGGAGGCTGCCCAAACATGATGTCGTTTAAATTGGATGGGCGGCAGCGAATACATCGCACCAATGCCGGCAATGACTGTGATTAAAATGCCCAAGAATGGCTGAATCATCCACGAACCAAAAATAGCCATTAGGCCGCTAACGATGACAATGGTTTTGCCTTGGTGAAGTGAGAGTTCCCCGGAGGCGAGGGGTAGATGGGGTTTGTTGATTTTATCCAGTTCTACATCAACAATTTGGTTGAGCCCTGTGATAAAAATGTTACAGGCCAAACATACTGATAGGGTTGGAAGTAAAATGGATACAAAGCCCGTGATTGCCGCGTTGGCAACGGGAATAAATCCAACGACACGTGCGGTTAGATTGTGTGATATGAGCGATTGAGTGAGGATTTCTATCCCTTTAACGGGTAGTCCTGGGGTGCAAAAAATGAGCAAAAACAGGATGGCAGTAATGCTTATGCTTGAGCCAATGAGGGTGTGGGGTCGCGAAAATCGCCAAATCAAGGAAAGCATCTGTCAAAGTAACAACGAATCAAATGAATTTGTGTTACTTTGATTAATGGACAATCCCAATTCAATTTTGCTGTGGTGTATCGTCGCAATTGTTTTGGTCATTGGTGTGATTGTAACGTTGGAGAAAAGGCGTCCTCAATGGCAATTTTACCTGAGGAAAAGTTTGCACATTGTGGTGATTTTCGTTGCCGCGTTTGCTTCTGTTAACATAGAATCATGGTTGCTGCCTGTGATGTCTTGGGTGGCTTCTTTTGCATTGTGGTTTGCAATAAAGCGCGGTTGGTTTGAGGAGATTGTGGCGGGAGAGCAATCGAGAAAACCTTGGGGCATGGTTTATTTTTCCGTGGTATTTGCCTTGTTGACCTCACTGCCCTTTTTTTTGAAAGGATTAAGCACTCAACAAAACCTCTTGCTGCGATGGATGAATGGTTGGGCATTCTGCACGTTGGCTTGGGCCGATGGTTTGGCGGGAATGTTGGGCCGATGGTGGTCGTCTTCTTTGAGCGATCGTTCTAAATGGATTTTTACGCTAGAATCGGAGCGAAAATCTTGGTTGGGATTTGTTGTTTTTTGGTGGGTTGCGGTTTTGATAGGGGGGTTGATGTTGTGGGGATTGGGACGGGTAATACCAGACGCATATTGGGTTGGAGCGGTTGATTGGCCTCAGCTAGTTGTGTTTGGTTTTGTTGTGGCGATGGTAGAAATGATCTGTGGCAAAGGCTCGGACAACTTATTTGTTGTATTGGCTGTTTGGCTGTTTTCCGGAGCCATTTTCGTGGGATTGTTGGGGAAATCACATGCATTTTTTCTTCAAGGCACGGGGTTTTTGATAGTTTATTTATTGTTCTCTGTCTTTGTGGCTGTTGGGTTGTATAAATGGCGTGTTTTGGATAATACTGGTGCCGTAATGGCTTGGATATTGGCGTTTGTTGTTGTGATAATGGCGGGTTGGTCAATTTGGCCGTTGGTTGTTTTCTTGGGTATGGCAAGTTGTGTTGGCAGGTTAAGAAAAAAGGACGCAAGTTCTATTTTAGGAGATTCAAAAGATGGAAAACCCCGGGATCGTTGGCAGGTATTGGCCAATGGTGGATTGTATATGGGGTCTGCTGTGATGGTGTACATGGCAAAAATGGGCGCGGCCGAAATATTCGGTTTCTCCATCAGTCCTGGATTCGGGGAAAAGTGTAAGTTGTTGGCATTGTTCACCCTATCGGCGAGTTGTGCCGATACTTTGAGCAGTGAAGTGGGTCAATGGCTGGGCGGTGAGCCTCGAAGTATAATTAGCGGTAGACGACTGTCGAAAGGAGTTTCTGGCGGTGTAACAATGGCCGGTTTCATGGGGGCATTTTTTGGAGCGGTAGCCATTGCAATGTATGGTTTTCTCTCGGATTGGATAGAACTGCGACAAATCAAACACTGGGGTCAGTGGCAGATTTTTATTTTGATTGTGGGTTTTGGGCTGCTCGGCACGTTGATAGACAGTGTAATGGGTGATCTATTTCAGCGTAAATATACCAGGTTGGATGGTGTTTTGTCTGATGTCCCCGACAAAGAAAATGAAGCAATTGCCAAAGGTTTTAATTGGATGACTAACGACATTGTGAACGCGGTTACTGGCATTCTTACATTGTTGCTTGGGGGTCTTTACCTCTTTTAGGGATTGATTTCATCGAGTTTTGGGGGAATTGAAAAAAAATGGTGTTTTAGGCAACTGACACTTAAAGTTCATTGTCAATTATAGCGAAAAGTATACAAAAAAGGCTATCAAAATGAAGAAGTTCAACAAAACCAACAACATTCCATACTTTTGTAATGTGCGGAAGGGTGATTTGACAAAGATTACCAACTCCAACTTATTAGAAAAAGAATCTATGATGAATAATAGAATTAAGGGTTTTAGTCTGTTCTTGTTAACAGCGCTAATGACTGTTTCTCAATCACTTTCAGCCCAAACATTATCTCTTGTTTCGCAGACAAATGTCTCTTGTAATGGTGGCACAAACGGTAGTTTTGAACTACAAGTTTCTGGTGGATCACCGGGATTTAAATATAGTATTTATGGTGGTAGTCCTTTCCAATACTCCCCCATATTTAGCAATCTACCAGCAGCAACCTACATTGCTTCTGTAACTGATACCTTGGGCAATACGGATACGTTGCATGTTATCATTTCAGAGCCTGCAGTATCACTTACAGTTTCAACACCACTTAATAAACTTTCCAATGTTGATTGTTTTGGTAACAGTACGGGTTTTATCGAAGCGGTTGTTTCAGGGGGCACCCCTAATTATTCTTATTCTTGGAATACCACACCAACACAGAATACTGCAGTTGCTTCTGGTTTGAAGGCTGGCTCATACACTGTCACGGTAATAGATAATAATGGATGTACAGGTCAAAAAACAACAACAATTACAGAGCCCACCGCGTTAAGTGTCTCATCTACATCAACAACAAACGTTGATTGTAAAGGTAACGCAACCGGATCAGTAACTGTTGCGGGAGCTGGAGGAACAACCCCATACACATACAACATCGGAGGTGGTAGCTATGCCTCAACAAACACCTTTGGGAGTTTGTCTTCAGGTACCTATAGCATCGGTGTAAAAGATGCCAATGGTTGTACAAATACTGTGAGCATTACCATCACTGAACCATCAGTACTTAACCTTACCGCTACCATCACAAGCCCAGTTTGTTACAATGACAAAACAGGGGTGATTGCTTTAACAGCAACCGGTGGAACATCGGCCTATTCTTATCGCGTGGATACAACTTGGTTAACCCCAACCTCGACCTATACAAGTACTACTACCTACAACAACAAATACGAAGGAAAATATACCGCAGAAGTAAAAGATGCCAATGGTTGTTTAGACACTGTTCAAGTCACCATCAAGCACGTGGACTTGGTTAAACCAGTACCCGTACCGCACAAAATTCTAACCGTTTATTTGGGCGCGTTGGGCACTGTGTTTGTATCAGCGAATATGTCGGACAGTGCCTCCTCCGACAACTGTGCAATTGCATCGCGGTCAATTAGCAAGACAAGTTTTAATTGTACCAATGTTGGATACAATACGGTGAATTTCAAGGTAGTGGACATAAATGGCAACCGAGACAGTGTCAATTACATCGTCAACGTCCTCGACACCACCAAACCCAACTTAAATACCAGAGATTTTACTTTATACCTCGACAACAGTGGTTTGGCAACGTTGGCAAAAGACAGCGTGGACCTCGGCACAGCAGACCAGTGTAATACTGTAACCACGTCGCTCTCTCAAACCCTATTCAATTGTTTGAATTCTGGTTACAACAACACCCAAAATAAAGTAGTATTTACCGCAACGGACGCCAATGGCAACACGGCTACGGATACATTGATCATCACTGTGCTTGATACTATTAAACCAACCTTGGTGTTGAAGAACGTATCCCTATACCTTGATGTAAACGGCAAAGCCAACTTAACAACCGCTGATTTCGATAATGGTAGTTATGATAATTGTAACATTGACAGCCTTTATATGAGCGACAGTGCATTTGACTGCTCTCAAACGGGCGTAAATGTGATTACAATTACCGCAGTAGACCCCAGCAGAAATCGCAGCAGTTCTACCATCAACGTTACCGTTTATGATACCATCAAACCAACGCTCCAAGTGAAAAACCACACGGTTTATCTTGACACTACCGGAAATGGTTCGATGACAAAATTGAATGTGGTTGCCTTGCTTTACGATAATTGTGGCATTGATACGCTGGATGTAAGCAAGTTGAATTGGACAGTTTCAGACACAGGCGTGAACAATGTGTTGGTATGGACCCAAGACGCTTCCGGGAATAAAACCGGCCCATATACAGCAATAGTAACCGTTATTGCCAAAGACACCGATGGCGACGGTATCCCAGATTTTGTGGAAGGATCTAAAGATACCGATGGTGATGGTGTATTTGACTATGCCGATATGGATGCAGACAACGACGGTTTGCTGGACTTTATCGAAAATGAAAATCGCGACATTGCCATGGACTTTGATGGCGATGGTATACCCAACTTCAAAGACTTAGACAGTGATAATGACGGTATTTTTGATATCTATGAAGTAGACGGTTCTGATTCCGATAACGATGGAATCGCGGGAACCAGTCCTGTAACTGTAAATTCAGCGGGTGTTCCCATCATTGCTAACGGCGGTACAGGCTATAATGAAATTGATACCGACGGCGATGGTAAACCTGATTACAAAGATCTGGACACAGATGGTGACGGTATTGCCGATAAAACTGAGGGTGTTGCTGACCCAGATGGCGATGGTATTGGCAATTGGAGAGATATAGATTCTGATGGCGATGGTATCGATGACAATATCGAAGGAGCCGTTGATACAGATGGTGACGGTGTTGCAGATTTCCTTGATACAGACGCAGACAATGATGGAATCAGTGATAAAATTGAAGGAACTGTAGACACGGACGGCGACGGAACTCGCGACTGGCGCGATTTAGATTCTGATAATGATGGTATCAACGATCAAACAGAAGGTAACATTGATACAGATTCTGATGGTACAGTAGATCGATTAGATCTTGACTCAGACAATGATGGCATCCCAGACAGTGTAGAAGGCAGAATTGATACCGACGGTGATGGTCGTGGAAACTGGCGTGACCTTGATTCAGATGACGATGGTATTCAAGATAGCTTTGAAGCGGGTAGCAACCCTGCAACCCCAGTGGATACCGACGGTGATGGTAAACCCGATTATTTGGACTTGGATTCTGATTCTGATGGAATTCTTGACAGCATAGAAGATGTAGTTGATACAGATGGCGATGGCATTTCAGATTTCCGTGATGGAGATTCGGATGGTGACGGTATTTCGGATTTGATCGAAGGAACAATAGACACAGACGGTGACGGAACGGGCGATTGGCGTGATCTGGACTCTGATAACGACGGTATCAGCGACAAAAAAGAAGGATACATCGATTCTGACGGAGATGGAACCGGTGATTGGCGCGATCTGGACTCTGACAACGACGGTATCACTGATAAAATTGAAGGAACCGTAGATTCAGATGGCGATGGCAAACCCGATTATCTCGATTTGGACTCAGATGGCGATGGCATTTCCGATAACATTGAAGGAGTTGTAGATACCGATGGTGATGGAACTGGCGATTGGCGCGACCTAGACTCTGACAATGACGGAATCTCCGACAAAATTGAAGGTACAGTGGATACAGACATAGACGGTATCGGCGATTGGCGTGACCTCGATTCGGACAACGATGGTATTTCTGATAATTCTGAAGGTACTGTTGATACAGACGGCGATGGCACCGGCGATTGGCGGGATTTGGATTCAGACGGCGATAATATTCTAGACAGTACAGAAGGAACCGTTGATACAGATGGTGATGGAACAAGCGATTGGCGCGATTTGGATTCAGATAATGATGGTATCGCAGATAGCACTGAAGGCACCAACGACTTTGATGGTGATGGTATTGGCAACTGGCGCGATTTGGATTCTGACGGCGATGGAATTGTTGACAAAACCGAGGGTACAGGAGATAAAGATGGTGATTTGGCAGGTAACTGGTTGGATTTGGATTCTGATGGTGATGGTATTTCTGATAAAATTGAAGGAACTACCGATACCGATGGTGACAGTGTGGCAGATTACCTAGACACAGATTCAGACAACGATGGTATTTCGGATAGTATCGAAGGAACCACGGATACTGATGGTGATGGTGTGGGCGATTGGCGTGACCTCGATTCAGATAACGATGGTATCAATGACAAAACCGAAGGCACTGTAGATTCTGATGGTGATGGTATCGGTAACTGGCGCGATTTGGATTCTGATGGCGACGGTATCGATGACAAGACTGAAGGAACTACCGATACCGATAATGATGGTCAGCCCGATTACCTCGACCTCGATTCAGATAACGATGGAATATCCGATAAAATTGAAGGATCTACGGATACGGATGGTGATGGCGTAGGCAACTGGCGCGATCTAGACTCTGACAATGACGAATTGTTAGACGGCGATATTCAAGAAGGTCTGGCCGACAGTGACAAAGACGGTATCCCCAACTATATAGACCCAAATTACTTTATCCCAGAGGGTATTTCACCAAACGGTGACGGTATTAATGATGTGCTTTATATCCGCGGCTTGAAAGCCAAAGTGTTCTCTCAAGCGACATTGTTGGTATTCAACCGTTGGGGTCAGGTTGTGTATGAATCTAACGGAACCTACAAAAACGATTGGAATGGCGTAGGTACAAATGGTGATACACTGCCCGAAGGCATCTATTACATCGTATTTAAATATGGATCAACCACAGTTGATAGAAACATTTACATCAAAAACTAAACGAACGAACAACCATGAAATTCATGATAAAAAATAAGTTGAAATGGGTGATGTTAGTGGCTTTGGCCACCGTGGTGCCCGTGTTCGCTCAACAAGAGCAAATGTACACCCATTACGATTTCAATTCGCTTGCGATGAACCCAGCCTATGCAGGTTCGAAGCGCACCCTAGTGGCGAGTGCATTGAACCGTACTCAGTGGGCTACCTATCCTGGGGCGCCGAATTATCAGAGTCTAGCACTTCACTCTCCAGTTTCTCAAGCACCAGCATTCAGAGACTTTGCCGTTGGATTGAATTTTCAAACGGGCAAGATTGGAAAATTTGAAGTGGCTTCTCCTTTCTCTGAAACTGAGTTTGCGGCTAATATTGCTTATAACAAAGAAATAGCAAGAGATTTGAGATTGGCTGTTGGATTGAGATTGGGGGCCTTTAATTATTCTGCCGAATTGTCTAAACTGAAAGTGCAAAACCCCGGTGATGTTACCTTTAATAACAATGACTACGCCATCACAGCGCCCATGACCGGTTTCGGTGTTTACCTCTACAGCGACAAGTATTTTGCGGGTGTTAGCTCACCACGTATGGTGTTTATCAACGAGAGAACAGCGCCCAGCGGTGTAAATCTGGATTATGTAAGTCAAATGCACTACTATGCCATAGCGGGTGCCGTTTTTGATTTGTCAATGGACTTAAAATTAAAACCTACAACCCAAGTGAAGTTCGTAAATGGCGCAGCAATGCAAGCAGATGTGAATTTGCACCTGATCTACAACGACTTTGGTTCAATTGGTGGATTTTATAGAACCGGTGGCGATATCGGATTTATGGTAATGGCACAACTGAATCCTAACTTCAACCTGTTGTACTCGTTCGATAGCAAAACCTCTCCACTAAATGAATACGTGAGAGGTTCACATGAAATCGGTTTGCAATACATGATCACACCCAAAGAAAATAGTAGGGTAAAAGTTCCACGCTATTTCTAAAAAATTCTAGTCGCACAACGATGAATCTCATAAAATACACAACCATCCTGACCTTTGGTTTATTGAGTCAGGTTAGCCCTGTTTTTGCCCAAAAGAAATTGGCAAATGACATCTATACCTACAATTACGCCGGAATCATTAATAAGAATAACGGCAAGGCCATTGCAAAAACAGCGGATTATCCCAACCAACGAGCATTGGCATTTTCTCACTCTCAAGTAGAAAACAATCAATTGGCTTTTGAAGCCTATTCTGAGTTGTTTTCGAAATATGGTGATAAAGTGGATGCGTTTGATAAACTTTGTTTTGCCCTTGCTGCAAGAAAAGTTGAGAATTATCTCCTATCAGATAGTTTATTAATTGTTTTGAAGTCAACGGAGTATGGAGATAAACCATTTTTTCCTGAATTAAATTCTGAATTCGCAGCTCAAAATGCCGGTGCCGAAACGTATTGGCCTGAAAATGACTTCTCCGAGTTTTATATGTTGAAGCCATTCAATAGCAATACTGGATTGGGTGAATATGCCTTGGTTCCAGACAAAAAAGGCAATGCGTATTACTCCACGCACATTGAAAAGGGATTGAAAAAGTCTGTCTCTCTATGGCATGAACAACCCTATTACCAAATTTATAAAGCGCGATATTCAGATAGTTTTTTGGGTCAAGGAAAAGAAATCACCAATAACAAATCAGTGGCCCATCAGCACGTAAGTTTTGTAGATCCCAATACAGGTTTTATTTACGTTACACGCAATGCAAAAAAGAAAAATGCAAAGCGTGAACGTGTGCTCCAAGTTTTTGCAATGCGTCAAAACCCCGTAACCAAAAAATGGACAGAAATTCCTTTTCAACTCAACAACGCTGACTATTCTGTGGCAGATTTGATCATCTCTCCAGACGGAACCAAAGTGGTTTTTGCCTCAGATATGCCCGATGGCTTTGGTAAGTCAGATTTGTATGAAGCCCCCATTATTCAAAATGACGAGAAAGGAATTAAAATTGGTGACGTTAAAAATATGGGTGCAGAAATCAATACCGTGCTGCGCGATAACTTCCCCAGTTACAGTGATTCTGGACAATTCTACTTCTCATCCGATGGCCACCTTGGTTTCGGTGGATTGGACATATTTTTTGTAGACGCCGCAACGGGTGCGATCATCAATGCGGGTAAACCCATCAATTCGAATTACGATGATTTCGGTGCACAAATTCATGACAGAGACGCTTGGGGTACCATCACTTCTAACCGTAGCTCAAAAGGCGTCGATGATAACCTTTACTTCTTCCGCTGGGTTGGTCCAACAGAAGAAGAAATGGAAGCGGAAAAACCAAGTCCTGTTATTGTTGAGATTGTAGATGCAGAAACCGGGTTGCCATTAAAAGGTGCCGAAGTAGTACTCGACAATTTAAATGATGCAGAGATTGGAATCAAAGGGGTGACCGATGAAAAAGGCATGTTCACCTTCAGCGATATTTCCGCAGAAGAATCAAATCCCAACCTCCAGGTGACGTCACATCCTTGTGGATATAGATATGCAACTGCTGACAGTGTTGTAGACTTACCAGACGGTGGTAGAAAAATTGTACTTAAAGCAAAAGCCTATAAAATTGATGATGATTTGGGTAAATTATTTGACATTAAGCCCATTTATTACGCAAGCGCAAAATTTGAAATTACTGAAGAAAGTAAAGTTGAATTGGACAAATTGGTTGTAATCATGCAGGATAACCCTGGACTGAGTGTTGAACTCGGGTCGCATACAGATAGTCGTGCTTCTGTAGTCTACAACCAAAAGTTGTCTGAAGATCGTGCTTTGGCGGCTTATAAATATGTCGTTAATCGAGGTGTGGCGGTAGATCGTATTGGATACAAAGGCTTTGGTGAATCGAAGCTCATCAACAAATGTGCTGATGGTGTGACTTGTTCCGATGACATGCATGCACAAAACAGAAGAACGGAATACATCATTCGTGCTGTTGTGCCTTGTAACGACAAACCAGTGACCATCGAGCCTACAGCTGTAGATTCGGCAGCGCCTGCAGTTAAGGCGTCAGATGCTGCATTGGCAGACATATCACAAACGAACATGATTTGTGGTGATGCCGATGCTGATGGTATTCCTGATTACTTGGATACGGATTCAGACAATGATGGATTACCCGATGCATCGGAAGGTAGAGGAGATGTCGATAAGGATGGCTTCCCCAACTTTTTGGATCGTGATTCTGACGGTGATGGTATCGCCGATGGTATCGAAAAGACAGGCGATGTTGACAAAGATGGCAAAGCCAATTACCTAGATACGGATTCTGATGGCGATGGTATAGAAGACAAAATTGAAGGGGTAAAAGACTTTGACAAAGACGGACAAGCAGACTATCTGGATACAGACTCAGACAATGACGGTATCGCAGATAAGTTGGAAACTGCCGATGATTTGGATAAAGATGGCGTGGCCAATTATCGCGACCTTGATAGCGATGGCGATGGAATCAATGACAATGTAGAAGGTAAATTGGATATTGACCATGACGGAAAGCCCAACTTCTTGGATCTGGACAGCGATGGCGACTCAATCCCTGATGCGATGGAAAAAGGCAAAAGCAACAATCCTGTAGATACAGATTCAGATGGCAAACCCGATTATTTGGATACTGATTCCGATGAAGATGGTCTGCCTGATAGAGTTGAGGCTCCAGCTTGTTTGCCTGGTCAGAAGATGGATAATGCACCTGTTTCAACAAATACAAACAATAACATTTCGAATATCTATCCCGCTCCTTCAAAAGTGTTGACGACCCCGGCACCTCCGGTTTCTGTGGTTAAACCGACCCAAGGGGTGAAGGTAGAATACCGCATTCAATTTGTTATCTCAAAGCAACAGATGGATAAAAAAGCATTTGAAACTAAGGGTATTGGTGCTGTGTATGAATACAAACAAGGTGAATATTACAAATACTGCACCGCCAAAGTATTTAACTCAGAGGCAGAAGCTGCAGCCGAAAAGGCCCGCGTTCGCGCTTTGGGTTATGCAGATGCATTCATCGCCGGATTCCAAAATGGCGTGCGTGTAAAATAATGCAACGAATTTAACCTGTTGAAAGAGGGGGCATAGCCCCCTCTTTGTTTTTGTAATCCCCAATAAATTCTCCGTCGATTTCCTTTAATTTAGCCGTAAATGATGGGTATATCAATACCAAAACACCCCAACAACCAAAATATGCCCAAATGGGTTTGGTTTATTTATGTCCTCGCAGTTTTGGTTGTTTCTGTCAGGAACCTATCCCTGCCTTGGGGTGATTTGTTTGCCGATGGAGGGTACTACAGTCACTACAACAATTATATCATCTTCAAACAATCGTTTTTTCACCTGCTCGATCTCAAGAATCTATACATTCACTACCCCCAAGAACAATACGATCTCTTCAAATATCCACCCACATTCGCACTTCTTTTTGCACCGTTTTCATTGCTTCCAGATTTTGCTGGGTATACATTGTGGACGGCCCTTAACCTTTTGCTGCCATTGATAGCGATTCAGCGATTGCAGGGTGTTTCTAATAGGGGTAAGGTTGGTTTTGCCGTAGTTCTGCTGCTGGAGGCAATTACGAGCGCTTTAAATAGCCAAAGCAATGGATTGATGTTGGGTTTGTTGTTGTTAGCCTTCGTATCATTACAACACCAAGAAACGACCAAAGCCATCATTTTTATTGCTCTTACAGCCTACATTAAACTGTTTGGAATTTTGTTTTTTGCGCTATTTCTCTTGTTTCCAAATACGTTGAAACAATCCATCTGGCGGATACCTTTGGTGATGGGGATGCTGTTTTTATTGCCCTTGCCAATCCTCGGTTCGGGTTTGCTACGACAATATCAAGCGATGTTCAACTTACTAGCCCATGACCACGGTTTTTTCGTTAAATATTCTGTGATGGGATGGTTAAAGCAATGGTTTGCGTTAGAACCCAACAAAAATCTCGTGCTGATACTGGGGTTAATCATTCAAGCTTTACCGCTGTTGTATTTTGCGGTTCGATCGCTGTGGCGCCTTAAGTCTCTGATCGATATAAGTCCCTCAGTATTGAGGAAATTTCAATTCCTCTACGCTGGCTCATGGCTCATATGGATGGTTATTTTCAATCACATGGCTGAATCCGCCACCTATGTAATTGCCGTGGGGGGTGCCGCGCTCATTTTTACTCAATTGTTTTTTAGTGAACATCAGCCCCCAAATTTTGAAACTTCTGCGGGCTTCCACCTTATAAGAAATGCTCGAAAAAGCCATGTTTTATGGCTGTTGTGCTTGACTTCAATGTTGTTGTTTACCGTTTTAGGTCCAACCGATGTTTACCCCAAAGCTCTCCGTTTTTGGATTGTTGAAACGGCCCAACTGAAAGCGTTTCCGTGCATCTTGATTTGGTTTATGACAACGGTTGAATTGGTTAGTTCATTAAAATCAACCAAAAGTTAAGGTTGACTTCGGTTCAACAACCAAGTATCCAAAGAGATTTTCCCTGGGCCCACTTGCATCGCATAGGCGAAAAGGGCCATGTAAACCATCGACAGTTCTTTGTCATCGATCGGATCTCCGCTGTGCGCTCCAAAGGCTGCAACAGCCATGGTGAACATCACAAGTCCGGCTGCAAGCCGTGTGCGGTAGCCAACAATGATGAAAAGTGGTGCCACAAATTCTCCGATGACACATAGTGCCAAGGAAACCGTAGGCCCGAGTCCCAGGAAATTGTAAAATTGGATGTCCCCTGCGCCCATGAGTTTTTCCATCTTCGGAAATCCATGTCGAATCATTAACAGAGAAATGAAGATGCGCATGAGGAGCAATCCTCTTTCTTGATGGTGTAGTGTGTATTGCTGGTATAGATTCGCATTGCTTCCAGAGAATAGGGCGATGAAACGGTTTTTCATAGGTTTGTGTAGAGTGATTTCATTGCAAGTATAACGCATTAGGATTTTCCTGCACCCTATTCAACAAAAAAGGGAGGCGAAGCCTCCCTTTTTTATGTACAAAATTTAAATCTGTATGTAACGCAAATTAACGACGGTTGCGGTTGTCACGACCTCCGTCGCGACCGCCACGACCTCCATCACGACCACCACGACCTCCTTCAGGGCGGGGAGCACGCTCGCGCTCAACATAACCCTCAGGCTTCGGTGTCAATGATTTCATGCTCAAGCGGAACTTACCTGAACGTTGGTCAACTTCAACCAATTGAACAGTAACCTCTTGTCCCTCTGTGAAAACACCTTCCATGGTCGCAACGCGATCATAAGAAATTTCACTGATGTGCAACAAGCCGTCTTTACCAGGCATGAATTCTACAAAGGCACCGAAATCAGTAATGGTTTTAACTTTTCCTGTGTAAGTACCACCTACTTCAGGAATCGCAACAATGCCATTAACAATCGCTACTGCAGCAGCCATGCTATCTCCATCGTTTGACAAAATTTCTACATAGCCCTTACCATCGCGCTCTTCAATAGAGATGGTAGTACCTGTGCGTGCTTGAATGTCTTGGATAATTTTACCTCCTGGGCCGATAACAGCACCAATGAATTCTTTATCAATAACAATCATCTCAACACGAGGGGTATGAGGCTTCAATTCAGGTTTGTAAGAAGTGATGGTTTTGGCCATTTCACCCAAAATGTGCATACGACCATCTTTGGCTTGCTTCAAGGCTTGTGCCACCATTTCCCATTTCAATCCGTTGATTTTGATATCCATCTGACAAGCAGTAATACCTTCAGTAGTTCCAACCACTTTGAAATCCATATCTCCCAAGTGATCTTCATCTCCCAAGATATCAGTCAGAACGGTGTAACGACCTGATTCGTCGGTAATCAATCCCATAGCAATACCACCAACGGGCTTTTGTAATTTGATACCTGAATCCATCAATGCCATTGAACCTGCACAAACAGTAGCCATTGAAGATGAACCATTTGATTCCAAAATATCACTTACAATACGAATTACATAGGGAACGTCGGTTGGCAACATGGCTTTCAAACCACGCAACGCCAAGTTTCCATGACCGATTTCACGACGTCCAGGACCGCGATTAGGACGTACCTCACCGGTTGAAAATCCAGGGAAGTTGTAGTGCAACATCAAACGACTATGTCCGTGCAACATCGGCGCATCCAACAATTGCTCATCCAATTTACCACCCAAAGTAACGGTGGTTAAGGACTGAGTTTCTCCACGAGTAAATACCGCAGAACCGTGTGCTGCGGGCAAGTAATCAATTTCGGTGTAAATAGGGCGAACTTGGGTGGTAGAACGACCATCCAAACGACGGCCACTATCCAAGATCATTTCACGCATTTGGTTGTATTCCGCTTCATGGAAATATTTTTTCGCCAAGCGTACCATGCGCGATTCTTGTTCGTGGCCTTCGAACTGCTTGCAGTACTCGCTGATGATGGCTTTGAAAGAAGCAGTACGCTCGTTTTTGGGTGCGCCGCTTTCAGCTACTTTGCGAATATCAGCAGACGTTTCAGCGATTACGCGCTCACGCAACTCAGCATCATTGTCTTCGTGGTTGTACTCACGCACGGGCTTGCGACCACCCATCTCAGCCAACAATTCCATTTGGGCAGCACACTGTAATTTCACCGCTTCATGACCGAATTTCAAAGCTTCTAAGAATTCCTCTTCTGAAAGCTCTTTCAACTCACCCTCTACCATGTTCAAGTCATTGGCTGTTCCACCCACAAGCATATCGATGTCAGACTTTTCCAACTCTTCTTTGGTAGGGTTAACGATGAATTTACCATCGATTCTACCTACGCGAACCTCAGAAATAGGTCCCAAGAAAGGAATATCTGTCAACATCAATGCAGCAGAAGCCGCCAACCCTACGTAACTATCTGGAAGAATGTTGTCGTCTGAAGAAATCAATGTCAACATCACCTGGGTGTCGGCATGGTAATCTTCCGGGAAAAGAGGACGCAAGCAACGGTCTACCAAACGAGAAATCAAGATTTCATAGTCTGACAAACGCGCTTCACGTCGTAAGAAGCTACCGGGGATACGACCAACGGCTGCAAATTTCTCTTGGTAGTCAACGCTCAATGGCAAGAAGTCTACGCCTTCTTTTGCATCGTAATTCGATACAACAGAGGCCAAAATCATGGTTTTGCCAACTTTTACTACGCAGCTACCATGGGCTTGGCGGGCCAATTTACCGGTTTCAATCTCGATGATCTTACCATCGCCGGTGTCGAATTGTTTTTTGTGTATTTTAAACATTGTCTTATAATTTCTGAAATAAAAAGCCCCGCTTCGCGTTGCGAACGGGGCTTTTCTTTAATCGTAAAAAGTTAAAAGAACTAGACTTACTTACGCAAGCCCAATTCTTTGATCAACGCTCTGTATTTGAAGATGTCTTTCTTCATCAAGTAGTTCAACAAGCTTCTACGCTTACCTACTAACTTAATCAAAGACAATTCCGCGCTCTTGTCTTTGCGGAATTCCTTCAAGTGCGCACTGATGAAATTGATTCTCTCAGTGAACATGGCAATCTGTCCTTCAGTGCTGCCGGTATTGGTCGCAGCGCCTCCGAAGGTGTTAAAAATTTCTTTCTTTCTTTCAGCAGTTAAATGCATGGCTATCTCAAATGGGAGGCAAATATACAAAAACAATTTGAGTAAATGTGGATATTCTTGTGAAAAAGTTTGAAAAAGGCTTCGCTATCACGCCATACAAACCTCGATGAGGTCATCTGTGCTTTGAACTACCTTTGCATTATCCATGCGTGAACTATTTTTTTTAAATCAATACCTCGTTAAATATGGCAAAATGATGGTTTGGGGCATATTGTTTGTCTTTTTAACCAACGTTTTCTCTGCATCGGTGCCAGTCTTGGTGAGATTGGGGCTCGACGAGGCATTGAAACAATCTCTGTGGATTACTGGACAGGCAGATTCACTCGCTTCCAAAGTCATTTTTCAAACCGCGCTGGCCTTTGGACTAGGAATACTTTTGGTTGCCATTGTTCGAGGGGTTTGCATGTACTACATGCGCCAAACCCTCATTGTTGTATCGAGGAAAGTTGAATATGACCTGAAAAATCGACTCTACAGCAAATACCAAAAATTGGGTGAACCGTTCTACCGGAAGCACATGACGGGTGACTTGTTGTCAAGAATGAGCGAAGATGTATCTAACGTTCGGATGTACATCGGACCGGCCATTATGTATTTCGCCAACATGATTTTCACCTTCGTTGTGGTGATTTATCAAATGCTTCAAGCCAATGCATCACTCACAATTTGGGTATTGTTGCCCTTGCCAGTGCTGTCCTATTCCATTTATCAGGTGAGCCGCAGGATGAATTTGGGCAATAAACTCATTCAAGAACAACTGTCTCAAATCACCGCGAGCGCCCAAGAAACGTTTGCAGGAATCCGAATTATCAAATCGTTTGGAATGGAATCTACCTTTAGCACCAAATTTCAAGCGGAAGGTGAAGAATACAAACTGCGAAACATGCGCTTGGCCAAAATAAATGCCCTATTCTTCCCAATGATGCTGCTTTTGATGGGGCTTAGCACCCTGATTGTCATTTATTTGGGAGGTAAAGAGGTAGAAAAAGGAGCCTTTACTCCTGGTAACTTGGCCGAATTTGTCATCTATTTGAATATGTTGATTTGGCCCGTGGCGAGTCTCGGTTGGACAACCGCACTGGTGCAAAAAGCGGCAGCAAGTCAAAAACGCATCAATGAATTCCTCACAGCCGAAGAGCATCAAACCGAAGGAGGAAAACCATTCGAACTGAAACAAGACATTACCCTCGACAAAGTAACTTTTACCTATGAGGGCAAATTACAACCTGCGTTGCGAGAAGTTTCGCTGAAAATTCGTCAAGGTGAAATCATCGGCGTTACCGGTAGAACGGGATCGGGTAAATCTACACTGGCACAATTGCTGGCAGCCATGTATTATGCATCAGAAGATACAAACCGAATTTTGGTTGATGGCGTGCCAATGCAAAACATCGATTTACAAGATTTCCGTCGCCACTTGGCTTATGTGCCCCAGGATGTTTTTCTGTTTTCTGAGACCATTCGCGATAACATTGCATTCGGAATAGAAACGGGAGAGATTGCCGATGACGAACTTCAAAAAGCGGTTTCAGCAGCTTGTCTTGAAAAAGACATTCCCCAATGGCTAGAAGGACTGAATACGATGCTTGGCGAACGCGGTGTTAGTCTTTCGGGTGGACAAAAACAGCGGGTTGCCCTGGCACGCGCGCTTGTCAAAAGAGCAGAATTGTACGTGTTGGATGATTGCTTGAGTGCGTTGGATGCGGAAACGGAACGACATATTATTGATCACTTATCGCAATGGCTCGAGAATTCTACCGCGATTATAGTGGCTCACAGGATTGCTCCGCTGAGAATGGCGAATCGCATTGTTGTGCTCGAAGATGGTGCCATCATTGATGTGGGTACCCATGAAGAATTGTTGCAGCGCTGTGAATATTATCGCAATTTGAATGAAAGCCAAAGTGCTGAATTCCAATGAAAAGCGGTCATCAAGCGTTAAATTGACACTTGTTTTTGATTTTATCTTAGATTTGTGTGCAGAACCTCAATAATTTTTGCATATTTGCCAAGAGATTTGAGTTCTCGAATTAAAAAGAAGATGATGCAGGAAGAAAACTACAACAGAGATTCGCAAGAGGAAATCTATTCAAAGCGTGTACGTGCTGGTAAGCGCACTTACTTTTTTGATGTAAAAGCCACAAGAAATAACGACTATTACATCACCATCACAGAAAGTAAGCGCAGCAAATTCGATGACGGCAGTTTTGTAAAAATGAAAATCCATTTGTACAAAGAGGATTTCAACAAGTTCAGCGATGGCTTGGCAGAGACCATTGGTCACGTAAAAACTACCTTGTTGCCTGAATACAACTTTGACGAATACGACCGTCAGGACGACGATTATCAATAGCACTTCGGCTGTATCAGCCCCGAAGACTCATTTACTTTTTCTGTATCACCGGAATTAGCCTTGGCTTTTCCTATTTTTGCGTCGTGTTCAAACGTGTCTTTATTTATGGCTTGGCATTCGGCTCGTTGAGTGCCTCTATGCTGTTGGTGCAATACCTCAATGGATTGTACAAAACAACCTCTTTCATGGCATTCTTTCCGATGTTTTTCAATTTGGTGATTCCAGGTATCGGGGTGTATCTATTTGTGAAGAGTTTGATGCACATGCAAACCGATAAACCCATTAACATGGGAAAAGCCTTGTTTTTCTCATTGATGATGGCTTTGGTGATGGCGGCAACCAACATCGCAGCGTATCAACACATTTACCACAATAAAACAGAGATCATTCAAGATTGGAAGAAATTGCAATATGCCGCTATCGATAGAAACGTAGATAAAGACAGCAGCATCTTAGCATCGGATAAATCCAAACAAAAGTCTTTAATGAAAGACAACTTCGATGTAAAGATATCTCCATCGTCTTTCGGTGGATTTGAGTTGATGATGTGTGTGTCTACAAGCATGGTTGTGGCATTGATGGTGTTTGTTTGGAACATGAAGCGCGCACAATAACGCATCTCAAGCATGAAAAAGCTATTGGGTAGAATTTGGTTGGCATGGGCGGGCTTTTGGTTTATCGCCCTGTTTCTGCCGGTGTATCCGCTGCTTTATTTGTTTTTGTTATCGCCCAAAACATATCGATTGGCCCATAGCTTGCGTAAAATTTGGGGCTCAGTTACCGCCGTGGTAGCTTTCGTAATTCCTGTTGTCCGATATGAACAGCCGTTGCCAAAAAACCAACAATTGATTTTTTGTCCAAACCACATTTCCTACCTCGATATCCTCACTTGTGGGAGTTTTTTGCCGGGATTCAATTTTTTCATGGGAAAAATAGAACTGTCAAGAATTCCGCTCTTTGGGATTTGGTTTAGAACCTTGGATATTGCCGTCCACCGAGAGAGCTTGCGCGGTTCCTACAAGGCGTTTGAAGACGCTTCCAAACAAATGGATGCGCTTGGAGCCAATTTGGTCATTTATCCTGAAGGCAGAATTCCAGACAATGCACCCCAAATAAAATTTCCTTTCAAACCGGGGGCGTTTCGTTTGGCCATAGAAAAACAAATTCCCATTGTGCCCGTAACCCTGGCCGATAACCAAAAACGATTTAACAGCGACACTTTCGATGGATCTCCCGGAATGATGCGCATGTTTGTCCATGCACCGATTGAAACCAAGGGTTTGTCGATGGATGACATGCCGATGTTACAAGAAAAAGTATACAATGTCATATCTTCACAACTGAAATCATTAGGCATACTATGAAAATCACCGAAAAGAGAGTCCAAGAGCTAGCCCATTTATCTCGGTTGCAATTTGAAGGCGAAAGCTTGAAGAAAATGCAAAATGATTTGGAAGACATTTTGGCCATGTGTGAAAAGCTCAAAGAAGTGGATACCACTGGCGTGGAACCCTTGATTTATCTCACCGATGCGGAAACCGTACTGCGCGAAGATGTGGTTATTCAAACCATTACTCATGAAGAGGCCTTGCGGAATGCGCCTAAGGCTGACAGTGATTTTTTCCGTGTGCCCAAGGTGATCGACGGCAATGGCTAATGCCCTGATTTCACTTCAAGACATCAGAAAAACCTATGTGTTGGGAGATCAAACTGTGCATGCACTGAAAAAAATCGATCTCAACATTCATCAAGGGGAATATGTGGCCCTAATGGGACCATCAGGTTCAGGAAAAAGCACCTTGATGAACATCATTGGTTGCCTTGATACACCCTCTGCGGGTCAATATTGGCTCAACCAAAAAGAGGTAAGTAAAATGTCAGACATCGAACTGAGTAAGGTCCGAAATGATGAAATAGGCTTTGTATTTCAAACCTTCAATCTACTTAACCGTTTGAGTTCATTGGAAAATGTGGCCCTCCCTTTGGTTTATGCGGGTGTTTCCCAAAAAGAACGGTTGGAGCGGGCCAGAGAAACCCTGAATAAAGTAGGGCTTGGAAATCGCCTTGATCATAAGCCCAATGAGTTGTCGGGCGGACAAAGGCAGCGGGTGGCAGTGGCAAGAGCGTTAATTAACAATCCAAGTTTGTTGTTAGCAGATGAACCTACGGGCAACTTGGATACCCAAACTTCGCACGAAATTATGGGTCTGTTTGAAGAAATTCATGCCGCTGGAAATACCATCGTATTGGTTACCCACGAAGAAGATATTGCGAAACACGCGAAAAAAATCGTTAGGTTGCGTGACGGTTTAATTGCCTCATGATCAGTCCCATTATTGGTTGGTATTTCAAACAGCGTGTCAATGAATTGCGCGCCAACATTGAGCGGTCTATAGAAAATCAAAACAACTTGTTTGTTGAGTTGATGGAAAAGCTGTCACTCACCGAATATGGACGAAAATTTGGCATAGAAAAAACCACTACTTACGCAGAGTTTGCGGCCAAAGTGCCGGTTGTCACTTTTGAGGATTTTTTGCCTTACATCGAAAGAAACCAAAAAGGAGAGCAATCTCTGTTGTGGCCAGGAGATATTCGATGGTTTGCTAAAAGCAGCGGCACCACGAGTAACGTTTCCAAGTTTATTCCCATGAGTTATGAAATCATGGAACACAACCACTTCGAGGGTTCCAAAGAAGCCGTAACCCAGTTTTTTGGGTTTTATCCAGAAGGTAAAATTTTTGATGGAAAAGGACTTCTCATCGGTGGAACCACAAAGCAAAGTGGGGATGATCAATCTTATTACTTTGGAGATTTAAGTGGGATTCTGATGGTGCATCTTCCCGCCTGGGCCAATTGGAAGAGTACCCCCGATGTATCCGTTGCAATGTTGGAAAGTTGGGAAGATAAATTGGAAAAAATGGTCCAAATTATCAAGGATGAAGATGTAACCAGTGTGAGTGGTGTGCCCACATGGACCGCCGTAGTGATGCAGCGAGTGTTGGAGGTTACTGGCAAAAAGCACATTCTTGAAGTTTGGCCCAATTTTGAGTTGTTTATTCATGGCGGGGTAAATTTTGAACCGTATCGTGAACAGTTCAGAACATTGTTGCCCAGCGATAATGTGAAGTACCTTGAAACCTACAATGCCAGTGAAGGATTCTTTGGCATTCAATACCAAGCCGATAGAAATGAGCTGGTACTGCTGACACACCTGGGCATTTTCTTCGAATTTTATCCCGCAAATGAAACACCAAGTACAGAGAATTTAATTCCTCTTTTGGCTGTTAAAACAGGGGTGAATTACGCCGTAGTTATCTCATCGGTGGGCGGACTTTGGCGGTATGTCATTGGTGATACCATACAATTTCACAGTTTGAACCCGTTTACCTTCAAAATTACCGGTAGAACCAAATTGTTTATCAATGCTTTCGGGGAAGAACTGGTGATTGAAAATGCAGAAACAGCCATTGCGATTGCTTGCAAGGAAATGGATGCCATTGTCACAGATTACACAGCAGCGCCCATTTATTTGTATCAAAGCGATGAAGCAGGCCATGAATGGTTGATTGAATTTTCAAAACCTCCATCAGATTTAAATGCATTCATTCATTTGCTAGACAAGGAGTTACAGAATACAAACGACGATTATAAATCCAAACGCAAGGCCGATATTTTGATGAAATTACCGAAAGTGACGTCGGTACCCACCCACACCTTTCACGATTGGTTGAAGTCGAAAGGGAAATTGGGCGGACAAAACAAAGTGCCCCGTTTGTGCAACGACCGCAAGATCATTGAAGAAATCAGGTCGATGATGGGATTGTAATAGAAGGCAAAATTGTATTTTTGTTTTTTATACACCTATGTACGGAGCTATTAAAGAACATTTGGCAGCAGAGCTGAAAAGCATTGAAGAAGTCGGCCTTTTCAAAAAAGAACGCATCATCACCACGCCTCAAGACGCAGTCATTAAGCTGGCAGATGGTAGTGAAGTAGTAAACTTTTGCGCCAATAATTATTTGGGCTTGAGCAGTCATCCACGGGTGGTTGAAGCAGCAAAACGCGCCATCGACACCCATGGTTTTGGTATGAGTAGTGTCCGTTTTATTTGTGGAACACAAGACATTCACAAGGAATTGGAGGAGAAAATCGCTCAGTTTTATGGAACGGATGACACCATTCTTTACGCGGCGGCCTTCGATGCAAACGGTGGCGTTTTCGAACCCTTGTTGGGAGAGCAAGATGCCATTATATCGGACAGTTTGAACCATGCTTCGATCATCGATGGTGTTCGTTTGTGTAAAGCCATGAGATTCCGGTATGAAAACAACAACATGGCCGACCTAGAAGCCCAATTGATTGCTGCCCGTGAGAAAGGTGCCCGTTTTATTTTGGTGGTAACAGATGGGGTGTTTTCTATGGATGGATATTTAGCTCAGCTCGATAAAGTGTGTGATTTGGCTGAAAAATATGATGCCATGGTCATGACGGATGAATGTCACGCCGCCGGATTTATTGGTGCCACAGGACGTGGAACCCCAGAATATTGCGACGTGATGGGCAGGGTAGACATCATTACGGGTACCTTGGGCAAAGCGTTGGGTGGTGCGATGGGTGGTTATACTACAGGAAGAAAAGAAATCATTGAATTGTTGCGTCAGAGAAGCCGTCCATACTTGTTTAGTAACTCACTGGCTCCGAGCATCGTTGGTGCGAGTATCGAGGTGTTGAACATGTTGAACGAGACCACGGCCTTGCGCGATAAACTGGAAGCCAATGTAAAGCGTTTCAAAGCGGGAATTAAAGCCGCGGGGTTCGACATCAAAGATGGCGATAGTGCCATTGTTCCGGTGATGTTGTACGATGCGAAATTGAGTCAGGACATGGCCAATGCTTTATTGAATGAAGGTATTTATGTCATTGGTTTCTTCTTTCCAGTAGTACCCAAAGAGCAAGCGCGTATCCGTGTGCAATTGAGTGCTGCTCATGAATTTGAGCATATCGATAAAGCCGTTGCTGCATTTACCAAAGTGGGCAAAGCATTGGGCGTAATTGCCTAAACCCCTATATTTGTTTTTTAGCAAAATCTGTATGTCTATTTGGAGAAAGAAACCCATTGCTGCCTATCAGGCCGAGGCGAAGAAAAATGATTTAAATCGGGTACTTACTCGTTGGGGTTTGACTTCATTGGGAATTGGTGCCATCATTGGTGGTGGTATTTTTACCTTGACAGGTATCGCTGCGCATAATCACGCAGGTCCTGCCCTCGCTTTGGCGTTTGTTATCGCCGGTATCGGATGTCTGTTTGCGTCTTTGTGTTATGCGGAATTCGCCTCTGTTTTGCCTGTTGAAGGTTCGGCTTATGCCTATGCTTACGGTACAGTGGGGGAATTGTTTGCATGGTTTATTGGATGGAACTTGATCCTAGAATACATGATGGGAGCAACCACTGTTGCAGTGGCATGGAGCGGATATTTTACCAAATTACTGCACCTGTTTCATATTGATTTGCCTGAATATTTAATCAACGATCCGGTAACCTACGGCGGCAACGCCTTTAACTTACCCGCCTTTTTGATCACTTGGGTAATTACTGCCATTTTGGTTAAGGGCATCAAAGAGGCTGCGTCAACCAACAACATCATCGTTGTGTTGAAAGTTGCCGTTGTGTTGTTCGTGATTTTCGTAGGGGCTTTCTTCGTGGATACGAATAATTGGGATCCATTCATTCCGGCCGAAAAAATGGGCGAAGATGGACATTTGCACTTCGGTGTTGGAGGCGTTTTAACAGCGGCTACCATTGTGTTCTTTGCTTACATCGGATTTGATGCTGTTTCTACCCAAGCTGGAGAAGCCATTAACCCCAAGAAAGACGTACCATTTGCCATCATTGCTTCACTGGTTATCTGTACCTTGTTATACATCGCCGTGTCTTTGGTTTTGACCGGTATGGTTCCCTATAATCAATTGGATTTGAAAGCCCCTGTAGCTTCGGCGTTCTCAGGTGCCGGTATAGATTGGGCAGTGTATTTAATCACCATTGCCGCAACCGCGGGTTTGATGTCTGTTATGTTGGTGATGATGTTGGGACAAACCCGAATTTTCTTGGGCATGGCCAAAGATGGTTTGCTGCCAAAAAATCTGTTTGGTTCTTTGCACCCAAAATTTAAAACGCCTTGGAAAAGCACGATCTTGGTGGGATTCGTTGTTTCTGTTGTGGCAGCATTAACGCCCATTGATAAGGTTTCTGAGATGTGCTCGATGGGAACCCTGCTGGCCTTTGCGATGGTGTGTTTGGCCGTTTTAATTTTACGCATCAAACAACCTGATCTGGAGAGACCCTACAGAACACCGTGGATTTTTTTCGTAGCCCCTATGGGTGTTTTGTTCAACGTATTCCTGATGTCTCAGGTTCGTGAAAATACCTGGTATGCGTTTGTGATTTGGGGTTCTTTGGGTGTGTTGGTTTACTTTCTGTATAGCCGCAAGAATTCCAACTTAAATCAACCACAATAATCTTAGTTTCAATCAACGAAAAGGCTTGGTCATCCCAAGCCTTTTTTAATAATATACCGACATTAAGAGGATGACAACGACAAAAAAACTGGGCTTATTTGATTCTGTATTGCTGGTTTCGGGCAGTATGATTGGCAGTGGAATCTTCTTGGTTACCGGGGATATGACCCGGCAGTTGGGGAATGGACCTTTGGTCTTGTTGGCTTGGATATTGACCGGTGTTATCACCCTAATGGCCGCCTTGAGTTTTGGTGAGTTGGCCTCGATGATGCCCAATGCAGGCGGACAGTATAATTTCATCACCCGTATTTATGGAAAGCGGATGGGTTTTGTCTATGGTTGGGCGGTATTTTCAGTGATTCAAACGGGCGTAATTGCGGCAGTGGCCATGGCCTTCGCCAAACACTTGGGCATTTTTGTTTGGGGTCACGATAAGGTCGTTTTAACACTGCCTATCCTCGGCAAATCCTTTACTCTACTTTCAGGCCAATGCATGGCTATCGGAAGCATCTTGTTGCTGACCTGGATTAACTCAAGGGGAATACAAGAAGGCAAATGGGTTCAACGCATTTTTACTTTGGCCAAATTGGTTGCCCTAGGTGCCTTGATTGTTGGTGGTTTGTTCGTGCTTTTCGGTGGTTCCCTCAATGGAGCCCGCAATTACTTCTGGTCGAATATGTCGGACGGTCTTCACGCATCAAAATTTGTGATTGACACTACCATTACCTCATCCATTGAACCAGTAAAAGGTGCCTGGGAGGCGATTTCAGGCGTTGTGTTGCTTTTGGCCTTTGCCAGTGCGATGGTAGGCAGTTTGTTTTCTTCCGATGCTTGGCAAGGGATTACATTTATGTCGGCCGAGATCGATAAACCCAGTAAAACCATTCCTAAGGCTTTGTTGTACGGCACATTCATTGTTACCGTCGTTTATTGTCTGGCCAATGTTGCATACATGACTTTGTTGCCTTTGAAAGGATTGAATTGGTCCGATGCGATGGCTGCTATTGGGCCTGATGGCTTAGCAGAAAATTTTAATTTGGGTATCGCCCATGCTGATCAAGACAGGGTGGGTGTTGCGGCATCATCCGTATTGATGGGATCTACCCAAGACGCCTATGCTGGGCTTATGGGTCTGTTTTTTATGGCAGGCCTCATCGTTGTTAGTACTTTTGGTTGTAACAACGGATTGATTTTAGCGGGGAGTCGCCTCTACAAGGCCATGGCAGAGCAAGGATTGTTCTTCAAAAACGCCGCGAAAGTGAATGAAAAAAATGTGCCTGCCAACGCACTTTGGATGCAAGCGTTTTGGGCCAGTATATTGTGTTTGAGCGGCACTTATGGCGATTTATTGAGCTATTGCACCTTTGCTTCGCTGTTGTTCTACATCATCACTGTAGCTGGGGTAATTGTGCTGAGGAATCGGGAACCAAATGCCGAGCGACCTTATAAAGTGTGGGGATATCCCTATTTGCCTGTGATGTATTTAGTTTTGGCGGGATTTGTGGCTGTTGGAATTTTGATTAGCCAGTTTAATATTGCCATTACCGGCATAGGAATCGTGGCATTGGGATGGCCCATTTTTTACCTGTTCAGGACAAAAAATTAATTTTTAGGAGAACCTAGCCAACCTCAACTGAGGCTAGAAATTAATATTGCCGTTTCAAAATCAAAACGCTTGTTGCGCAGTTTGGCTTGTGCCGATAACTGGGGCAATAAATCACCCAATTGGTCCAAATACAAACTTTGGTCTCCATCGCTCAAGGCTTCATTGGGCTGGTTATGAACTTCAATGATTAATCCATCTGCCCCTGCCGCAATGGCTGCGTTGGAAACAGGTGATACAATGTCTCGAATACCTGTACCTTGACTTGGATCTGAAATGATTGGCAGGTGACTGAGGTGTTTAATCAGTGGGATCGCTGCAATATCAATGGTGTTTCGGGTGGCGGTTTCAAAAGTTCTAATTCCTCGCTCACAGAGTATAACACGCTCATTACCACCACTTACAATGTACTCGGCAGCCAACAACCATTCTTCAATTGTGCTACCCATGCCACGCTTCAATAAAACAGGTTTGCCACATTTACCCAAAGCCTTGAGCAAGGGATAATTTTGCATGTTTCGCGTTCCCACCTGTAGTATATCGGCGTAGGTTACCAATTCCTCAATTTTGTCTGTGCTCATAATCTCAGATACAACGGCCAAACCATATTTGTCTGCCGCCTCTCTGAGCAATTCAAGTCCTTCCGTTTTCAGTCCTTGAAATGAATACGGACTGGTTCTTGGTTTGTATGCGCCGCCGCGTAAGAATTTGATGTTCTTCTTGGCTAAAAATTCAGAAATGGTGAAAATTTGTTCGCGGTTTTCAACGGCGCAAGGACCTGCGATCATCATTAAATCCTTGCCAATGGTGACACCATTTACCACGAAGGTTGTGTCTTCTTGTTTCCATTCGCGACTAACGAGTTGATATGGTTTGCGGGTTCCCATGCTGATGAAACAACGAATTGTTAATTGGGTTTTGTGTAGGTGATGATTAATTTCGTTTTGGAATGGTCGATTCCTGTTCTTGCTCCGATCACTGGGTTGTCTGAAGGCACAGCCAAATACAGTCCCAAATTGGTATTCAATGATTTAAAATGTTGATCGTTCAGAATATTCTGAATATGACGGGTTACGGTAAATCGATAACATTTTCTTGATTCGTCATAAATCCCACCAAACGAGGCCGGTGCTTGCGTGGCATCATCAATCAAACGATTTCGATTGCTCTGGGCATTCAGCGGTTGATAAAGGTTTAACCGAGGTGGTGCAAATTGTCGTGTATTGGGTGAACCATCGGTATAAAAGACGATCTCCGCTTTGTTGATACCAACATTGCCCGTTTCAATCAAGTTTTGAAGATAAGGCAGTTGAATCTCTGTTTTCAAACCACCCAAAGCTTGGATGTAGGTTGTGGGAAAGGCATTGCTTGAATTGCCCAATTGCTCATTGACCATTGGAGGGTAAGGCCCTACTTTTCCGAGGTTCACGATGGCACTGCGTTTGTCATCGCATCCAAAAACGAAGGTGTTGGTGTCGTTGTAGTACAACAAAATCTTTGCTCTGTAAGCCAACGAGATGACATTGCTTAGATCGAGTACGGCATAGCCTCCGTCACCGGGCAACAACTCATCGTTTTCTGGAATTATGGCGATTCCCTTATAATGTTTGGCCAGGCCTTCATTGGACTGATAGGCTTCCAATGGCATCTGCATCAAACTCCGCGCAAATTCAGCACTCAACTTTATCTTCAAACCGGGCTTGAGACCCATTTTCTCCTTTTTGTACCCAATAGAATCTAATTTCTGTTGGAACATCGGACCAAAATAATTACTGCCAATCTGTTGATTGATGGCGATGCTTTCGTGTTGGTAGTATACCCTGGAAGGGTTTATGGTTTCGTTTAAGGGAAATATCTGTAAACGTTGCTTGGTCGAAGGATTGCCATAAAAATTCAAACCGTCTACCATCGGTATATACAAAATGGCCGAATCGGGCTCAATGGTATTTGGAAAGTTGTTTTCAGGCTCTAATATGACCATCTTGGCAAACAAACTCGCCTTGCTTTTGCCTAAAATAGGGTCGTGCATTTCTCCCAATAACGTGTAGCTAATCCCGTTGGCAGGCAAAGAGTCTTCCCGCGTGGTTTTGGCACGAACCGTAAATGTATCGGAACGGAAAATTTCTAACTGATTGTTGTTGCTTTGACCATCAATGATGATGTTGCCATCTTGTTTTTTACAAGCAGCCAATCCGGTAAGGATAGCAACAATAGCTAGGAGTACCCTGGATTTCAAAATGAGATTTTAGGACAACAAGCGTTCGTATAAAGAACCGTATTGAGAGGCAGCATCTTCATCGCTGTGTCTCATGACGATTTTATCACTCAAATGAGCCTCTACCACCCTGTGGGCTTCCTCACTGTTTGTAACAATGGCATCGGAATGTTTCACTGCACCAATATTCATCGCGTCAACACTGGCATCCCCAAAACACTTCATACAATCGTTGTCCAAATAATTCAGGCTCGCTTTGCGCGCAAAATCTCCCCCCAAATTGATTTTGTCTTCATCACAATAAACACTGAATACAATTTTGGTATTCTTGAAAACGGGCTCGTCTTTGTAAAGGGTTTTCAAATACATAGGAATCAAACTGGTCATCCATCCTTGGCAGTGAATGATGTCTGGAGCCCAACCCAATTTTTTCACGGTTTCCATCACCCCTTTGCAGAAAAAGATCGTGCGCTCGTCGTTGTCGTCGAACAACTTTCCGCTTTCATCATGAAACAATGCTTTGCGATGGAAGTAATCCTCGTTGTCCAAAAAGTATACCTGCATCTTCGTCTGGGGAATTGAAGCCACTTTGATGATCAAAGGATTGTCGTTGTCGTCGATACTGATGTTGATACCCGAAAGGCGTACCACTTCGTGCAAACGGTTGCGACGTTCATTGATGACACCAAATCGGGGAACCAAGATTCGGATTTCATTTTCTTGCTCTTGCAAAGCTTGAGGAAGCATGCGAGCTACTGTTGCTAGTGGAGAGGTCTCCAAAAATGGGGACATTTCAGAACTTACAAACAGAACACGTTTTTTGATTTGGGTCATACAGTGTGAAACTATGCTACGAAAAAGTTTACAAAAGTATAATAAAAAAATCGGAAATTGAAACAACAATCGTCGAGAAACCTAGGAAAAATCGTTATTTGCTCCCTATTTTCGGCCCAACATGAAGGTATTTACACTTGCATCGGAACTAAAAAGTATCCAACAAGAAAACCCAACACAAAAAATTGCCTTCATCCCAACCATGGGCGCTCTCCATCAAGGACATTTGTCGTTGGTTCGGGCTTCGCAGCAAGAGGATTGTCTTACGGTAGTCAGCATTTTCGTTAACCCGCTTCAATTCAAAAACCCCCTAGACCTTGATAAATACCCCCGCACCTTAGACGCAGATTTGCAAGAATTGGCGAATGTAGGAACCGACATAGTTTTTACCCCAACTGTTGAGGAAATGTATCCCCCCCAGGTGGAAAATGTTGTGGTGGATTTGGGTTCTCTGGACGAAAAATTTGAAGGGGCATTCAGACCCGGTCACTTTCATGGTGTAGTACAAGTGGTGTATCGGCTGTTCAAATATGTTCAACCCCAAGTGGTTTATTTTGGCGAAAAGGATCTTCAACAATGTTTGGTCATTGAACAACTTATTCAACAAGTATTTCCAACCATCCAAATGCGAAGAATTGCCACGATGAGGGAATCTTCCGGACTTGCCATGAGTTCACGCAATGTTCGATTGTCTGATGAAGGGAGAAAAACAGCCCCGGCTTTGTACCAATCGTTGCTACAAATTATCGAGAACCGTAAATCCCTGTGTAGTGCCGTTGCCACTGAAACGGAAAGACTGACGCAATTGGGTTTCGATGTAGAATATCTAAGTTGTGTTTCTTTGCCCTACCTCGATGACGTACCGTGTGATTTTTTTGCGTCGATAATCGACGATTCACCCAGACCCAAATGTGCCGTTTTGGTTGCGGCAAGTTTGGATGGGGTGAGGCTGATCGATAACCAAGTATTTTAATTACTCCCGATTTTTTGAATCTATCGTAATAGTCACGGGGCCGTGATTTACCAATTCCACATCCATGTTGGCACCAAATTCTCCCGTTTTAACGGGTATTTTCCAATCATCCCTCAAAGATTGAATGAATTTTTCATACAACGGAATGGCATTTTCTGGCCTTGCAGAACGGATGAACGATGGGCGGTTTCCTTTTGCCGATTGGGCGAAAAGTGTGAATTGACTAACGGTTAAAATTTCTCCTTTAATATCCAATACCGATAAGTTCATTTTACCGTCAGCATCTGAAAAAATGCGCATTTGCGCGGTTTTCTGTGCCAACCAAATAGCATCTTCTGGGGTATCTGTACCCTCAAAACCCACCAACACCATGAGACCTTTTTCAATCGAACGAGTTTCAGCAGCTTCGATGCAAACGGAAGCTTTTTTAACTCGCTGAATGACCAATCTCATGGTGTAAATGGTGTGTTACCGTGATTAGTTTTTGATAAATTTCTGTTGGAATACTTGTCCGTTATCGGTCAATCGAACCAAGTAAATACCATTGCTCCAATCCTTTACAGAGATTGTAGTCTTTGCGGGAATCGAAGTCGCGCTGTACACTACTTTGCCTTGCATATCCAAAATTTCCAAAGTAGAATTTTCGCTCATCGGACCAAATGTGGCAACGTCGAACTGGTTGTTGCTGGGATTGGGCTGCAAAGTCATGCGGGTATCTGGGCCGTTCAAAGATTGCGTTGCCAATACAGCGGTACCATTCTTGTACGCTTTTTTAATGGCTTCGGCATAAGCAATACTTCCACCGTTGTCTATCATGCCCTTGTTGTCAATGAACATCGAAACCACATGAATTTGGGTCAAATCCCAGGTAGGCTCAATGGCAAATGTGAAATTGTGAACGAATTTTTGTCCAACCGTTGCACTGGCGCCAAATGCATTTGGCAAACCTGAGAAGGTGGGTGCAATCAAACGACCCACATGGTCATACACCATTTGAGAGGCAGGAACAGGGTTAGGCAATTTTTCAAAACCGCCCATGATACCGCTACCGCCGCCGGCGTAGGCATTGGATTGGTTGTAACCAGAAGCCGTTCCCGTTACATCGTCTTCTACAATGGCACAAGCAATGCGGAAATCGCCGGAGATGTTGCTCTCAATGGTAGTTTCTACACTCACGTTCATAATCCCTGTGGCGGCGTCATATTTGGCAGCGATGTCCATCACACCTTTGGGTGCCAATTGGATTCTTTTGATAAAATCACCACCCATGGCAGAAGGATCCATTTTGGTTCCACGATCTACCAACGCGCTAGGATACCCACTGATTTTTGGGGCGATTGAAGCGTTGTAATAAGGGTTCATCATCGGGTCGTTATTGTGAACGGCAATTCCTTGGAAAAACCCACTGTATTTGTCGTGCATGTTTTTCAATGCAACTGCACCTCTAGGACACCATTGGCACCAAGTACCTGTGGCTTCTTCCCCGATGACCAATTTGCCTTTGGCAGGTACGATGGGGTTGATGGTGATGGTTTTACTGTTGTCATTGGCATTGTCATCCGCGCCGCCGTTGACCGTAACGATGGAAGCCACAACATCGCTCTTACCGCCCACAATGTTAAGGGTATTGTCGAAATTGGTGCTGTACAATCCGTTAGCTGCCAGTGATAGTCCGGTTAACTTTTTGCTCAAAGTGGCGCCATTGTATTTGATCGATACTTCAGCTTCAGTGATGCTTGTTGTACCCAAATTTCTGATCTCCACAGAAGGGATTACGTTGGCACCCGCCAAGTAGCCCATTACATTGCCGATATAGGTTACGGAAGCATTTTTGGTGGTGGAAGTGTACGCAGTGTATGTGTAACTTACGTCATCAACGTAGAATGAACTTCCGTTAATGGGAAATAAATCCATGGATGAAAGTGCTCTAGTGGCATTTTGAAATGCACCCACTTTTGTACCGTCGATGTACAAATCCCAAGTGTTGGTGTTTAAGTCAATCTTTAACTCGAAATCGAACCATTGTCCTTGAGGATAACTAACGCTCAACAAATTACCGGCTGAGGCATTGTCAATGTTCAACGTTTTGTCTTCCATGAAATACACGTCAATGGTGTATCCCTTACCAACGGTGGTTTGCTCTTGAAAATTGAAATAGGCATTTTTTCCGGCGTCGACATTCATCGCCATTTTCAACGAGAATTGACCTTTGGTAAGCATCCCACCGAAGGGAAGTACTATATCCGCCGGTCCGCCGTTGGCTGCGGTAGATTGAAAATAGATAGAATTGCTACCGCTTTTGGCTTTGGCGTTGGTGACTTTAACATCGTCTGCGCCGCCATTCGGACTGCTCCATGTTTCCCAAACCGCACTTTTGGCGGCGAGATTGTCACCTGCAGTGTAAGAATCAAAATTGTCGCTAAAGGTTTGTCCAAAAGAACTGCCAATCAACGCGCTACAGAAAAATAATAAGTATTGTTTTTTCATAATATCACAGTTTTTTCAAATATAGTTGAAACCTCATGCAATCGAACATTGTGCTATTTTTGCCGACCCAGTAGAGACTTTACCCAATGAAATCAATCCATAACTTCAACCATCCATTATCCGGTTTGAGGAAGCTGAAGCAGCAGCCAGCGTGGGTAATTTTGTTGGTTTTTGGGTTGATTCAACTCATTGGAATCACCGATCCTCCGCTGGAAATGGCCCACAGTTGGCGACAATCATTCACCGCGATGATCACCCGAAATTATGCAGAAATGGGTATGGATTGGCTTCATCCTCGCATCGACATGGCCGGTGAAAAACCAGGCATTGTAGGCTCTGAATTTCCACTATTTAATTTTCTCTCACTTATTTTTTGTAAACTCTTCGGCTACCAACATTGGTACGGTAGGGCAGTTAATGTCGCATTTGTGATTTGGGGCGCTCAAAGTTATTATTTAATCGTAAAAACTAGGTTTTCAGAGCAAACGGCATTGTACGCAATGGTTGTGCTATTGTGTTCTTCATGGTTCACATTTTCCCGAAAAATCATGCCCGACACTTTCTCTGTTTCTTTGGTTTTGGTGGGGATTCGATATGCCTTCGATTACTATCAAACAGGAAGTTTACGGTATTATTTCTTGTCGATAATGCTTGCGGCATTCGGTGTGTTAAGCAAAATACCTGCAATGAGTTTGTTGGCGATGGTGGGTGTTTTGCCGTTTATGACTTCGGTTGACGCGCGAAAGACGAGTTTCGTATTCTTGGGGGTTGTGTTGGGAGTTACACCCGGACTTTGGTGGTATTTTTATTGGGTTCCTCACTTGAACACGACTTTCGGATATCACTTGTATTTCCCCAAGGGATTGCTTGAAGGATTAAAGGAAATTCTTCCGCTTTGGCGGTTGTTATTGGAAAAGTTCTATTTCACCAGTTATTATTCATTCTTGGCGTTGCTATTGGCTTTCATTGGATTGATTTCTTTGAAAAGTAAATCGCTACGGACAGAGTCGTGGGCGCTGACGCTGATTACTTTGGTTTTTGGCTTATTCATTCTCAAAACGGGCGCCGTATTTCCCCAACACACCTATTATTCGATTCCGTTTATACCCGTAATGGCCCTGTTGTCGGGCCTAGGATTGGATTTTTTATCGGAGCGATTCAAGACCGTGAATCCATCCAAGGGAAAGAAAAGTTTTGTGGGTTCTGGATTGTTATTTTTATTGGTTTTTGAGGCATTGTCAAACCAAATTCACGATCATTTCATTAAACCTTCCGAAAAATATAAACTGTCGTTGGAAACAGAAATCGCGGCGGTCATTCCCATGGAGGCTAAGGTTGTGATGGTATCGAGCGCCAGTCCGCAAGAATTGTATTTATTGCATCGAAAAGGGTGGACGATTTTTCCCGAGCAATTGTTATCGGCAAATTCGATTGAGAAATATGGGAAATTGGGTGCTGATTATTTGGTAATTAACAAGCCAATTTTCAACGCATTTCCTGACAAAAATATCCTTTTACAAGCGTTGGATGAAACAAAGCTGTTTTATGTATCCAACCACTATGCGGTGTATCGAATAACGCGCTAATTGGCAAGCAATTACTGCGATAAAATTATAGTTTGTATCCCCAAAAAAGGATCTCCCCAAACAAGTTTGTAGTATCCGCCTGGTAATGAGCTTAGGTCTAGGGTAGCACGTTTATCACCAATAAAGCCTGACATAACGCTCTGACCTAATCCATTGATAATACGATAGTTTCCTAAATCCGACGATCCAAATTGATAAATTTCAATTAAACCCTTGGTGGGATTGGGATATACGGAAATGGCTTGGTATGTTTCTACTTTGTTGATGGATTGAACATTTTGAGGAATCATGGGGTAGAAGAATTCAGCAATCTCGATAACGGCTTTTTCGAAATCTTTGCCTTTGTTGCCAAGCCCTGGCCATGAATGACCACCAGTTTCTAAGATCATAGAGTCATATTTCACACCCATGGAATCTAATTTTGGCATCATCTTTCCTGTTCCACAGAGGGTAACTACCAGAGGATTATTTAGGCCTGGGGCACAGTTATAGCTCACCGTAGCATCATCTTTTGCATGACCCATCCAAACAGGAAGGTCGTTTGGTGATATGTAACTCGTTTGATAAACCGCACCTGCCATGCTGTAAAGCGCTTTTATGGGATTGCTGTAACCATTGTTCCCCGCATCCCCGTTCAAGGTTTTGATGCCATTTTTTAGGATATCTTGGAGATTTGCATCGAGTTCAGTTTCGTTGGTAACCCAACCCGTGTGAAGGGATGCTACTGCACCGGCTGAGTATCCTCCTAAAAAGAAAGCAGTAGTATCAATTTTATACTGGTTATTGTTGGATGCGTCTTTCACAAAATAACGCAATGATGATTTCACGTCGGCGATGGACTGTAATACAGCATTGAGTTGGATTTTTTTATCGGTGAGAAATAAAAACGCATTGGCCAAGCGATAGTTAACAGAGACAGCAACGTAACCTTTCTTGGCAAATTCAGTACAAAAATCGATACAATCTTGGCTTGCTTTGTCACCAGCGAAAAATGCACCTCCATGGACATACATAATCAATGGACGTTTATTGTGATTATCTCCGTTGGGCGTATAAATATCCATTTTGTGATAATCGTCATTGAATACATCCGAGTATGTTACTGTAGTTTTTGTTACTGCCGTGAACACGGGGTCTAAATAGCGGGTATTCTGACCTTGAATTGCATTGATACTCAATGCGGTAATAAACAGGAAGTTGAAAACGTGATTCATGTGAGCAATATATAAAAAAATTAATTTTGTTTGGGGGAAAATGTAGAGAATGGTGTTTGAAAAAAAAGAAGGCTTAATTTGTTCAGTATATTTGAAAATAATACGCTACTGAGTAGCGCCAATACACTCAAAAAGGTGTTATTGGCGATATAAAGTAGCGGGTATAGGCAAGTTAGTACTAAGCCGCCAGGACATAAAACATGACAACAGTAACCTCCGACAATAACAATAGACATCTTTATAAAATTGCATTCGGACTTTCCGTTTTCACAATTATCTACAACATCGTCGAGGGACTTATTTCGACCTACTTTGGCTTCACAGACGAAAGTTTAACGCTATTTGGTTTTGGTGCAGATAGTTTTATCGAGACAATTTCCGGCTTCGGTATTCTTCATATGGTGACAAGAATACAAACAAACCCAAACAGTAATCGCGACAGCTATGAGCGGTCAGCGCTGAGAATAACTGGCTTTTCATTTTATGCTCTTGTTCTAACACTCGTTACGACAAGTACCTATAACATAGTAACTGGACAACAGCCGACAACAACATTTTTGGGCGTAGTAATTTCAATTGTTTCAATTGCAATTATGTGGGGACTTGTAATATGGAAAACAAAAGTTGGTAAAGCACTAAACTCAGACGCAATAATCGCAGACGCCGAATGCACAAAGGTTTGCATTTATATGTCAGTTGTTCTACTTATTTCAAGTGCTCTTTACCAATTTGCTAAACTTCCTTACACAGACAGTATTGGAGCTTTGGTTCTGGCTTATTTATCTTTCCGAGAGGGACAAGAATGTTTTGAAAAAGCAAAGTCAAACAAACATTGCTCATGCGGACACGATTAAAAAAACTGGGTGTGGCGGCCTAAGTACTAACAGCGCCTACCACTTATGCGTGCCGACAACAAAGCATTTGCAAAAGTTTCGGCAGACAATT
>VGFS01000013.1 GCA_016868785.1 Bacteroidota bacterium | reverse complement strand
ACCGTTGGGAATAAGCCTTATACCTTAAATCCAATCCCGCCCGATGCCATGTTGGGTTTCACCTCAGTGGTAAACTCCTCCACATCGTCGTAAGTGAGCGTCTCAATCGCTTTTTTGGTATACTTGGCCTTCGCCAATTCGCTCAATCGCAAATGCTGATTGCGGATGGCCTCTTCAATCACCTTACGCACCGCCCTACCATTGCCAAAATACTTGTCGCGGGTCTTGTACATGAAGTCGATGTACTTCATCAAATGGTCCGCGGCTTTGGGTTCCGGTGTGATGTTGTGGTCGCGCAGTTGATTCAACGCGATGGTATACAAATCGTCTGCATTGTAATCCCGGAATTGGAAGACCCGGTCGAAGCGCGACTTCAATCCTGGATTCGACTCCATGAATTTCTCCATGTTTTGGGTATAACCCGCGGCAATCACAATGAACTCACCCCTGCGGTCTTCCATGCGCTTCAACAGCGTCTCAATGGCTTCTCTGCCGAAATCGTTGCTGCCACCATCGCTCAAGCTGTACGCCTCATCAATGAACAATACCCCGCCCATCGACTTGTTGATGAGTTCTGAGGTTTTAATGGCAGTCTGACCAACGTATCCACCCACCAAACTCTGTCGGTCGCACTCCACCAAATGACCACGCTCCAAAATGCCGAGGGCTTTGTAAATCTGCGCCAGAATGCGGGCCACAGTGGTTTTCCCTGTTCCGGGGTTGCCACTAAAAACGCTGTGCAAAGAGAAAATTTTGCGTACATCCTTGCCCAAACTCTTGTAAAAGCGCACCAACTTCACCAACTCTTCGATGTCGTGTTTCACCTGATCCAACCCAATCATGCCGCGCAATTTGAGCATCGCCTCTTTCAGCAAATCCTCGTCGATCGGAATCTCCGGCAAAATACCTTCGTGCAAATCAAAAATGCGTTTGAGGTCTAACTCGGTGATGGTCGACAGCGTAGCTGCATCCAAATTTTCTGGGTGTTCCGACTTCATGATGCGCAGGCCAAAGTTCATTTTGGCCTCATCCACCATGGAATTCACCAAACGGGCATTGCCAAAAAACTTGTCGCGATCGCGGTATTTGTCGGTCAGGTACTTTTGAAACACTTTCGTGGCGCCTTCATCGAACTTCACCGACCGTTTTTCTGCGGCAAACGCCGCAATTTTCACCAATTCTTGGGGCGTGTAGTCGGGGAATTCATATTGCATGACAAAGCGCGACTTCAATCCGGGATTCGACTCCAAAAACACATCCATTTCTTCGGGATATCCCGCCACGATGATGGCAATATCGGTGGCATCTGACAGTTCTTTCAGCAGGATTTCAATGGCTTCTTTGCCGAAGTCCTTGTTGTCTTCATCCTTCCTTGCCAGGGCATAGGCTTCATCGATAAACAGAACACCATCTTTGGCTTTTTTGATGGCTTCTTTGGTTTTGGGGGCGGTCTGACCGATGTATTCGGCGACCAAATCGGACCGATCCACTTCAATCACATGTCCTTTTTTCAAAAGCCCCATTTCTTTGTAGATTTTCCCTAGCAATCGGGCCACTGTGGTTTTACCGGTACCTGGGTTGCCCTTAAATACGGCATGTAGGTTGATTTTGTCGTTTTCATCGAACCCTTTTTCACGTCGGAGCGCCACAAAACGCAGATAATCGGAATACTCACGAATTTTCTTTTTGATGGGATCCAAACCCGTAAGCTCATCGAGTTCATGCATGATTTGCTCGATGCCTTGAACGGAACTTTGCTGTCCGGCTTCAATGTCGGAGGCATTTTCTTCGGCCTCTTCAAGCAAATCGTCCAGGTGCACATATTCAATTTGCGTTAGCGGCACAAAATCCTCTTCCGTGGCTGCCACATAATCCTCACCAATTTCGAATGGCACTTGGGCCAACATGTGATCCATGAAGATGACTTCAGCAAAATATTCTCCGCGCGACCATGTCCCGATGACGTCGCTCCCCCACCCAATGGTTACGGTAAACTGATCATCCTCAGGTTTCACAAAAAAGATCTTCGACACACTGCCTTTGAGGTATCCACTGGCCGTGCGATAGTTGAACAGAAGCTCAATGGCAAGGTCCTTGGTTTTGCGGGTAAGGTTATCCAAATTCAGTTCAATCCACACATAACGGGTACTCATGGCGTTGAATACGCTGTAATATTTTCTGTCGGACAGATCCGTATCTCCACTGGTAGACTCGTACAATTTCACCGTATCAATTTTAAAATACGGGTTGGCGGTGCGCATGACGCCCACATTTTGGATGTAAAAGGTTTTGGTAGCGATAACTTCATCATCCACGATGGCTTCCCAGCGATAAACGCCTTCTTTCCAGTAGGTTCCTGGGGTTTTCACGCCCCAACCTTCACGCACATAGATCACAGATTCTACGGGTTGCACGGGACGATCGCAGTTGAGGTAACAAATTTCGTTGTTTTTCTCGTCGATGCATCGCATGCGCAAATTCAGCGTCCAAGCGTCTTCATCGAAGCGTTTATTGTAAAGTGTAACCTCACAATAGACGTAGGCTACTTCCATTTCCTCGAAAACGGCGCGGTATTTTTTGGTATTGTTTGCCAACCACTCGATACTGGAGTAGGTTTTGATATCACGGAATTTAAAAAGGGCGGTGTTCATGGGCTCTAAGATGGGATTTTTTCCCTGCGTTCAACACCTGCAATATCTATGATTCTGTTGGATTTTTTTCGCGGCGATGGATAATATAACAAACAATTCGACGACTTCCGTATTTTTTCAAACTCTCACAATATCTCATTGTTTTCTATTACCTTTGCACCTCCGATACGGAAAGACCTCGTAGCTCAGCTGGATAGAGCAACTGCCTTCTAAGCAGTAGGTCACAGGTTCGAATCCTGTCGGGGTCGCCCAGTATTGTGAAATCTCGGGGAGTAGCGCAGGCCGGTAGCGCACCTGGTTTGGGACCAGGGGGTCGCAGGTTCGAATCCTGTCTCCCCGACCACTTTAAAAGCCTCAAAGAAATTTGGGGCTTTTTTTATGGCCTCAAATAACTGGGGTCCAGAGTGTTCAATAATCTTCCAAGAACGCTTTACGAAATTATCCTATATCAACGATTTTTCCTATTGCAACGACAATCTAGTGCGCATTAGTTTACGCAGTTTATCATCAATTGCTGTCATTACATCTGAGAATAGCACTTTCTTCCCCAATTTTCAACCCCTTACCACATCATATTCACATGAGAATGGGGGGGCTACTTGTTATGATTAAAATCGAATATAATTATGCAGCACCCCCTATCTTAACAAAGACCGACTCAATATCAATGACAAACTATTGATTTCATCGATAGTCGATTAATTTTGCTCCATGATCACCTACAACCCCAAAGATTGGTTCACGTTCATTTTCAAGATACACAAAGCAGAAACCATGAAACGTCTTTGGCCCCTGCTGTTGGGGGTTGGCTTCTACAGCGCAGGTTGGGCATACATCGAAACGGTGCTGTTCAAGGACTACAAAAGTGTTGCCATGGCCTCCAACATTGGGATTATCTACTCGATATTGGGCTTTACCCTGTCGTTATTCCTGGTTTTCCGCACCAACACCGCCTACGATCGATGGTGGGATGGACGCAAACTTTGGGGAGAGCTCACCAATGCCATTCGCAACTTGTGCATTCACTTAAACGCGACCCTACCCGTCGATGACACCGCCAGAAGACAATATTACCAAACGCTGCTGGGCATGTTTCCCGTGGCTTTGCGATTTCACCTGCAAGACAGAAAAATCCCTGCACACTTTTTCACAGAAATCCCAGGCAGCCACCCGGCTGCGCCGGATTTGAAGGAGATTAAATCGGCCCGCCATCAACCGCAGGCCATCGCCAAGTTGTTTATGGCGGCGCTAAAAACAGACATCAAACACGGACTCCTCACAGACCTTGAAATGGAACACTTCAAAGCGGAAATCAACAAACTCATGGATGTTTGCGGGGGTTGTGAACGCATCAAAAACACCCCCATCCCTTTCACTTACTCGATATTCATCAAGAAATTCATCTTTTTGTATGTGATGATTTTCCCCATCGTTTACAGCACGCAGTTGTACTTCTTAATTGCACCCGTAACCATGTTTGTGTTGTATGTTTTGGCAAGCATTGAGCTCATCGCGGAAGAAATCGAGAATCCTTTCAACGGCGACGACAGCGACCTACCCACGGAGGCCATGGCTAAGAACATCAACATTAGCACCGAAGAATTGCTGCTGAACCGATAGTGTTTATTATCGCAATTGACCATCTACTTCACAACAAATGCGTGGGTAAAATTCCCATCCATCGCCCCAAACCTTTTCCCCAATCAATCCCCATCGGTTCCAATTTCACGGCAACGGGTTAATTTTGTTTCGCATTACTGAATCACTTTGAACTTCGACGCATTTATACAACAATTAACGTTTGAACGATCCGATCTCTCCTTCGCCATCGTGGTGGGGTTGGCCATGGTTTTCATCCTAATCTTTTTGTTTGGCTATTTTTTACGGGTCAAACGCACCGAAACGCAATCGGTCAATAGCAACGCCCCCGGCATCAGTGTCATCGTTGCCAGTAGAAATGCAAGAACACAACTTGAAAATCATCTTCCCCAATGGCTTGCACAAGACTATCCCAATTTTGAAGTCATCGTGGCAAACGACCGCAGCACCGATGACACACCACTATTCCTGATTGAACAACAGCAAATCCATCCCAAGCTAAAAGTGGTTTCTTTGGATGCCGATTTCGTGAAAATGGGTGGCAAAAAACTCGCCCTTACCTTGGCCATCAAAAAAGCCCAATACCAATACTTTATTTTTACCGATGTTGATTGTATTCCCAGCAGCGATCAGTGGCTAAAGCATATGGCCACAAAACTGGGTCATGAAAACCACATCGTATTGGGGGTATCCCCCGTGCGGACAGGCACCGGTTTCTTAGCCGGCTTGATCCAACACGAAAATTTACTAACCGCATTGCACTACTTGGGGCTGGCCGCAGCAGGAAAACCCTACATGGGTGTAGGTAGAAACCTGGCATATACACGTTCCGTTTATGACAGTGTGAAGGGTTTCAGTAGCCACTACCATCTGCCGGCAGGCGACGACGACCTTTTCGTTCAAGAAGCGGCCACGCCTTCCAATACCACAAATTGTATCAATCCCGAGGCTTTTACATATACAGAAGGCCCAAAAACTTGGAAAGCCTATTGGAAACAAAAAAAGCGACACATGTGGATTGGAAAATCCTACCAACCCGGCGTGAAACAATTGCTCGCCATCCATCCCATGGCACAAATCTTCTTCTGGGTTGGCATCATCCTATGGTTCATCTTGGGTTCGCACTGGCTGTGGCCCGTTACTGCGTTGGTGCTCAAACTCACCCCAGAGTGGATCATATACCACAAAAAAGGCAAACTGCTCCAAATGCACAAATCCATACCCCTTTACCCCGTTTTCAATCTTTTTGAGTCGTTCTGGTACGTATTGGTTGGCATCAACGCCTTCTTTTCAAAGAAAATCACATGGTAGGACCTGAGATCATTTTTGAACACTTCACCAACCTCACCCCAGAACAACGGGCGCAAATCACCCAATTGGGGCCATTATACGCCGATCACAACGCCCGTGTGAATGTCATTTCCCGCAAAGACATGGACATGTTTTATGTGCATCACGTGCTTCATTCCCTGGCTTTGGCAAAAACTTGCGAGTTCATACCCGGACAACATTTCATTGACATCGGCACCGGTGGCGGGTTTCCAGGCATTCCCTTGGCGATCTTGTTTCCACAGGTCAATTTCACCTTGGTCGATAGCATAGGAAAAAAAATCGCGGTAGTTCAGGCGGTGATAGATGCTCTGGGACTTAAAAATGCCACGGCCATTCAGCATCGCACAGAACAGTTGCCCATGAAGTTCGATGGTGCCGTTGCCCGCGCTGTAGCTCCTGCCATTGAATTGTGGAAATGGATGGAGAACCATTGGAGCGGCAAACCCCGATTCTTTTTGTTAAAAGGCGGTGATTTGGCAGCTGAAATCAACGAGGTCATCGAATACTCGCAAAAGACCAAAATTAAATTGCACGCCATTGGCGAGCTCTACCCCTACCAGCCCTTTTTTGAAACCAAGAAAGTGGTCAAACTCTCTCACGGATAAGGGTTTACACACCCCAACCGCACTGAACCAATCTTCGAAAATTAAGCACCCAAACGTTGTTTGGCAGCCAATAACGCGGCATCCAAACCCTCTACATTTTTTCCACCTGCCGTTGCGAAGAATGGCTGTCCACCACCCCCACCTTGGATTTCTTGGGCACAGTCACGGATCATCTGTGAGGCGTTCCATCCCTTTTCGGCCACCCACTGATCGTCGATATAAATTGCCAAGCCAGGCTTTTCCTCAGCCAAATACGCCAACACAACCACAGGGTTGTTCAGCGATTGCTTCAATTGGAAACACAACTGCTTGGCCGCATCAGCACTGGGCAAAGACAACTTCGACAACACCATGGGGATTCCTTGAACATCCACCACCTGCTTCAGCAAATCCTCTTTGATGGCTTGCACCTGCAGGGCCTCGAACTGCTCAATTTGCTTGCGCATGTCGGCATGTTCTTCCATGAGTTTCACCACCGCCGCCTCAGCATCTTTGGGATTGCCCAACACTTGCTTCACACGGCCCAACTCTTCCACCTGGGCATTGATATAATCCAACGCCGCCTGCTGGGTTAACGCCTCGATTCTGCGCACACCCGCCGCCACACTGGATTCACCCAAGATTTTGAAGAACCCAATTTGCGCGGTATTGGCTACATGCGTGCCTCCACACAATTCCATGGAATAGTTGGCATCAAATTCGATGACGCGGACATATTCGCCATATTTCTCTCCAAACAAGGCCGTTGCCCCCATGTTTTGGGCCTCAGCGATGGGTACGTTGCGATGTTCTTTCAGGGCGATGCCTTCGCGGATCTTTTCGTTCACCCGCTGCTCAACAGCCAACAATTCCTCGTCGGTCATTTTGCCAAAATGGGAAAAATCGAAACGCAAAGCTGCCTCGTTCACCAAACTACCCTTTTGGGCGACATGGGCTCCCAATGCCTCTCTCAACGCGCTGTGCATCAAGTGGGTAGCGGAGTGATTGCCGTTGATTTTGGTCCTGCGGTCATCATCCACCTTGGCTTCAAACAACTGCTCCAACTGACTAGGAAGTTTGTCGCACACCAACACATGCAATTTATTTTCTTTTTGGGTATCGATCACGCGCACACGCTCGCCATCCGCCCCAATCAAATAACCGGTATCGCCCACTTGTCCGCCACTCTCGGCATAAAACGGACACACATCCAACACAATTTGGTATAAATTCTTGCCTTTGGCCGCGATGGTTCGATGTCGACTAATCTGGGTATGGCAATGGGTTACGTCATATCCGCAGAACGACTCCTCACTGCCTTCCATCACGGTATGCCAATCGCCAGTTTGTTTGGCGGCATCGGCTTTTGAGCGATCTTTTTGGGCTTGCAAGGCATCTGAAAATCCGTCCATATCCACCGAACAACCCCGTTCGCGGGCGATCAAATCGGTAAGATCAATAGGAAAACCAAAGGTATCGTACAATTCAAAGGCGGTAGCGCCATCCACCAGCCCTTGGGGGTTCTGTTCGATGAAGCCATTCAATCGGCCCATGCCCGCGCTCAGTGTGCGGAAAAACGAATTTTCTTCTTCTTGGATCACGCGCTGCACGAAACTCTCTTGCGCTTTCAGTTCAGGGAAACTGCGAGCAAAGTAATCGGCCAGTGCGGGCACCAACTGATTGAAGAAGGCCGTTTGGAAACCTAGGTAAGAATACCCGTATCGCACGGCCCTGCGCAACACCCTTCTCACAACATAACCCGCGCCGGTATTGGAGGGCAGCTGTCCATCCGCAATACACAAACTCACCGCCCTGAGGTGATCAGCGATCACGCGGAAGGCGATGTCTTGTTTCTCATCATCGCCATAATTTTTGCCACAGTGTTTGGCGGTATTTTGGATGATGAATTGGAAAATATCGGTGTCGTAGTTGCTGGATTTGCCTTGTATGCCGCGCACCAAGCGTTCGAAACCCATGCCGGTATCCACGTGTTGGGCGGGCAATCGCTCCAGGGAGCCATCGGCTTTGCGGTTGAACTCCATGAAAACCAGGTTCCAGATTTCAATGACTTCGGGATGATCTTGGTTTACGAGCGTAGCGCCATCTAAGGCCCCGCGCTGCTCGGCCGAACGCATATCGAAATGAATCTCCGAACACGGACCGCAAGGTCCTGTATCACCCATTTCCCAAAAATTGTCTTTTTTGTTGCCTTTGAGAATGCGTTTGGGATCGATGAACTGTGCCCATCGGTCGTACGCCTCCTGATCAAAAGAAATGTTGGCCGCGGGATCCCCTTCAAACACCGTCACATACAACTGGTCTTTAGGCAAACCATAAACATCGGTCATTAACTCCCAGGCCCACTCGATGGCTTCTTGCTTGAAAAAATCACCAAAACTCCAGTTCCCCAGCATCTCAAACATGGTATGGTGGTAATGGTCATGGCCCACTTCCTCCAAATCGTTGTGCTTTCCACTCACGCGTAGACACTTCTGTGAATTCACCACGCGTTTGTATGGCGCTTCCGCATTGCCCAAGAAATAGTCTTTGAATTGGTTCATCCCCGCGTTGGTAAACATCAAGGTGGGATCGCCTTTCACCACGATGGGCGAACTTTGTACAAACGTGTGTTGTTTGGAGGCAAAAAATGCCAAAAACTTCTCTTTGATTTCGTGACTGCTGAGCGCCATTCCGCAAAGATAGTGAAGATAAAGTAAAAGGCGCCCGCAAGCGGGCGCCTTTTAAATTCAGAATAAATAGGAAACGAAAACTTAACCTACAGCACTCACCTTGGGTGCCGCTTGCTTGATTTCTTCACTGGCACCGTCCTCGAACTTCTTGAAGTTGTCATTGAACAAATGCGCCAACTTCTCGCACTGCTTGTCGTAAGCTTCTTTGTCGGCCCAAGTATTTCTCGGATGCAACAACTCCGAAGGCACGCCCTCGCAAGCATCGGGCATCATCATGCCAAACACTGGATGCGCAGTGAAACTGCCTGTCAACTTGCCCTCCAACGCCGCTGTAATCATGGCGCGGGTGTACGACAATTTCATGCGACTGCCCACACCGTATCCACCGCCACTCCAGCCCGTATTCACCAACCAAACGTTAATATGGGGGTTGGCGCTCAGTTTCTCACCCAACATTTTGGCATACACCGTGGGGTGCAAAGGCAAGAACACCTGACCAAAGCAAGAAGAGAAAGTGGCTTGGGGCTCGGTAACACCGGCTTCCGTTCCCGCCACTTTGGCGGTATAACCGCTGATGAATTGGTACATCGCCTGACCTGGATTCAATTTTGAAATCGGCGGCAACACACCAAACGCGTCGGCAGTAAGGAAGAAGATATTTTTCGGCGCATCACCCACAGAAGGCACTGCGATATTATCGATGTAGTCGATCGGATACGCCACACGGGTATTCTCCGTCACTGAAATATCGTCGTAGTTCACCACATCCGAACCTTCGAAGAAACGCACGTTTTCTACCAAGGCACCATGCTTGATGGCATGCCAGATTTGGGGTTCTTTTTCTTCGGTGAGGTTTACGCATTTGGCATAGCAACCCCCTTCAAAGTTGAAGACGCCGCTATCCGACCAACCATGTTCATCGTCGCCAATCAATTTGCGGTTGGGATCGGCACTGAGGGTCGTCTTTCCAGTTCCACTCAATCCGAAAAACAAAGCAGTATCGCCGTTCACGCCGATGTTGGCAGAACAGTGCATGCTCAAAACATTGCGCTCATGGAGAAGGATGTAGTTCAAAACAGAGAAAATGCCTTTTTTGATTTCACCGGTATAGCCAGAGCCACCGATCAAAATGATTTTGCGACTCACACTCACCATGGTAAAGTTGTGTTGGCGGGTGCCGTCTTCGGCCGGGTTGGCATGGAAAGAGGGCGACGCTACGATGATCCACTCGGTGGGTTGGGTGGCGATTTCTTCGGCGGAAGGACGTAAAAAGAGGTGCTTGGCGAACAAGTTCTGGTAGGCACTTTCGGTCACGACTTGGATATTCAAGCGATTCTTGGGATCTGCACAAGCGTAGGCATGGCGAACGAAGATGTCTTTGCCTTCCATGTGATTCATCACTTTGTTCAACAAGGCATCGAATTTGGCCTCTTCGAAGGGCTGGTTTACCGCTCCCCACCAGACCGATTCTGCAGTTTGGGCATCTTTTACAAGGAATTTGTCTTTGGGACTTCTACCTGTGAATTCGCCGGTATCAGCAGCCAAGGCGCCTTGTGAGGTGATACGGCCCTCGTTTCTTTCAAGGGCTTTTGCTACGAGTTCGTCGGTAGTTAAATTTTCGAATACGGTTTGTGCGTGATTTTTGATCGACGCGATGATTTCGGTATTATTCATGCTGAAAAAGAAATAACTTTGGCACTGCAAAGGTACTTATTGTATTTGCGGTTACGGCCCACAAAACGGGAAACTTTGCCAATGAACTTACGCACAGATATTTTTAACCATTTACGAATTTTAATCAATTTCAATCTTTTGAAATACAAGGCCTTAAACACATGCAAGCCAACACCTGGTGTAAGTTTGACACTTGTAAAATTGTGCATTATTTTCTCTTTGGTTGGTCCGCTGCGCGGACAATATTTACAACTTAAGCCAAAACAAGAAGTAGCCATAGTGGTTGGATTATCGGCCTATTCGGGGCTAAATTTCCTGGCTGAACGCAACCATTGGGGCGGCGGGGTTCGGACATGGCAGGTGCCGGTGTTGGATGCGGCTGCCCAGTATCAGTACACCCCAAAGTTTGCCAAAGTGTCGGATGCTACGGCATTGGGCACGGCGATGGCAGCGGGGTTATTTACAATGGCCTTGCCGCAAAACCAGCGGATACAATATCTCATGGTGGGGGCTCAGAATGTATGGATAACAGCCAACCTCACACAAACGGCAAAGGTTTTGGCGGCCCGAAACCGTCCGTACACCCAAGCACCGGGGTTTGTTTCTACTGGCAGGGACGATCATTACAGTTTTTTCAGTGGACACAGTTCGGTCACGGCCACGGTGGCTACAACGGCGTTGTTAATGGCATTCAATCAGGAGGATTTGGGTAAGTGGGGCCGCCCCGCCGCGTACGCGGCGGGCGGCCTTGCCCTAACCACCGCCACACTGAGAATCGCCGCAGGCAAACATTATCCCTCCGATGTTGTTACTGGAATACTGGTGGGTGTAGGCGTGGCCCTCATCAACACCCATATCCACCGGGTGAAGTGATCATCCATTCAGACAAAAGCCCATGAAGCACCCCAAAAACATCGTAATTTTGCTCTTGCTCTGGACCTTAGGCGCCTGTAATACAGAAGCCAAACATTCCAGCAACGCAAAACCTATCAATACACAAAATTCGCCATCCAACCCCCAAACTACTGCCATGAATCAGTCTACTGAACAACCAACAGACTCCTGTGTACTCGCCGGCGGATGCTTCTGGTGCCTCGACGCCGTTTATCGTCAAATGAAAGGCATCATCAACGTAGAATCGGGCTATTCCAACGGACAAATTAAAAATCCAACCTATCGGGAAGTGTGTTCTGGAAGAACCGGCCATGCAGAAGTAGCAAAAATCTATTTCAACCCCACCTTCACCTCCTATCAGCAGATTTTGGAAGTGTTCTGGCGCATTCACAATCCTACCACGCTGAACCGACAAGGGAACGACATCGGTACCCAGTACCGCAGTGGTATTTACTTCCTAAACGAGGAGCAAGAACGCATCGCCAAAGCTAGCAAACAAGCCGTGGAAGAAAGCGGACTCTGGACCGATGACGGCAAAGTAGTTACCGAAATTTTGCCGCTCAACAATTACTGGCCCGCCGAAGATTATCACCAAGACTATTTCGCCAACAACCCCGAAAACCAATACTGCGTCTACGTGGTCAGCGAGAAAGTCGAAAAATTCAAGAAGACATTTGCCGAATTGCTGAAGTCGAAATAATTTCCTGGAGCGCTGATTTTCAGCATTTTTATCGACCCTCTCAAATTACAAATGCGCAAGCATTTATCAATAAACGGGAATTCAAAATTCGCACAGAAAACCAGCAGTTTCTAACGCGGGCTTCTTAGAAACCAAACCTCAACCCTTGGTTTTATAACCTTTTCCCTCAAGATACGACTTCACCTTGGCGTGCAAATCACCCTGAATGATGATGTCGCCATCTTTGGCACTCCCCCCCACACCGCAATGCGATTTCAGCGCTTTTTCCAACGATTTTAAGTCGTCGCTGCTGCCCACAAATTCTTTGATCACCACACAAGGCTTGCCATTGCGAACCTCTCTGCGTACGTATAATTTCTGCTGCGCTGCCGGCAACGTCTCCGGCTCGACGTCGAACCCCTCGTTGTATTGATAATCGGGATTGGTGCTGTAAACGATGCCCGATTTGTGCTTGTTTTTGTTGCTCATGGCCTTTGATTTCTGCTCTATTCGATGCGTTCCGATTGTGTGCGATGCGTTCCGATACCTTACGATTCCTTACGATTCCTTGCGAATGATCATCCCCGCAACGGCTTGCGCCTGGGGCATTATCACCAAATCATTGATATTCACATGGGGTTTGCGCGATACCACATAGCCAATGGCGTCGGCAATGTCCTCGGCAATTAGGTTATCAAACCCTTCGTATACTTTCTGTGCGCGTTGCTCATCGCCATCGAACCGAACGATGCTAAACTCTGTCTCCACCGCACCCGGATGTATCCCAGTCACCCTCACCCCGTGCACCGCAAGCTCCAATCTCATGCTCTTGGTCAACGCATCCACCGCGAATTTTGTCCCACAGTATACATTCCCATTGTCGTACACCTCTTTCCCTGCAATGGATCCAATATTGATAATATGTCCTTTCCCCCGAGCAATCATTCCCGGTGCCACGGTCCTACTCACATACATCAACCCTTTTACATTTGTGTCGATCATTTGATCCCAATGGTCGGTATCACCGTCGTAAAATTTCGACAATCCCTTGGCCAATCCGGCGTTGTTCACCAGTACATCGATGTTCTTCCACGACGCTGGCAGGTTTTGATAAAAATCTTTCACTTGTTGCAGCGAACGCACATCCAACACCGAGGAATACACTTGGGATTTCGCGGTTTCTGGGTCCGATTTCAAAACGTCGAGTAGCGATTGAAGTCGGTCCGACCTACGAGCCACAACCACCAAATCATACCCCATTCGGGCCAAGGTTTGGGCGGTGGCAAACCCGATACCACTGCTGGCACCGGTGATCAAAGCAATGGGTTGACTCATGGATTATTGCGATTATTTTTTACGGGCTACGATGATCAAATTGGGGGTAAACAGCACTTTGCGGGTGCTTCTGGCGGTTGCAAACAGCTGTATTTTTAGGATTAGCTCAAGCCAATCGTAGGCAATTCTGCGGATGATTTCCTTCACAATTCCATTGACCCGCATGGTACTGGGGAGAACGGCCACTTCCTGAAAGCCGCACGAGAGCATGACTTGTTCGGCGGAACTGGCATTCAGATAATTTTCGTGGGTAAAGTCGCCCAGCGCGAAAGCGCTGGCCACGGGTGCATCCATGTTCGGCGTGCGGAATATGGCCACCCCACCCGTGTTCAATTTGCTTTGAATCAATTGCAACAGTTCCACCAATTCGTCCTTGGTAAAATGCTCAATGATGTCCATGCCCGTAATCACATCAAACCCCTCCGAGGTATCGCGCAAATACTGCATCGCATCGCCCAAAACCACCTCCATAACACCCATGCTGTGCGCCATCTTTACCTGCTCCTCACTCAAATCCATGCCCGAAACTTGGCTGTATCCCGCTTGTTTTAACGCCATCAGCAAACTGCCACTGCCGCATCCCAAATCGAAGATCCGCGCCGTTTTTTCAAAGCCCGACAATTTGGGCAAAACTTCGCGTTCGAACTGCTTTTTTTCGCGCTCAAAGAGCGATTTCGCATCGGTCAAAGAAGCCCTACCACTCTGATTGGTGTGGTAATTGGCGTATAAAACGTCTCTGTATTGTGTGCCACTCATCGCTTAAACTGGCTTAACCGTTGATTTCAATGGGATGTCTACCGCAGCCATGATGCTCACGCAAGTAGCCACCAATTTCTCGTCGCCGTTGGGAAACACGTCAAAAACCTGACCCTCACAAAAGATCAGATTCTGTCCGGCCTTGGTTACCTTTCCTACCGACCTCAATTTTGGCGCGGTAGAGGGATTCACATAAGATATTTTCAAATCTACGGTCACCACATTTTTCGATTCTTCGGTGCCATTGTATACCGCCGTATAAGCCGCAATGCCTGTAGTTACATCGCAAATTGTGGCCGTAACCCCACCGTGGGTAAACCCTGTATGCTGCATGTGATGCTCATGAATTTCGAGTTCCATACTGGCGGTGTGCACATCAATGTGTGTGAGTTCCAACCCAATGTATTGGATAAATTGATTTTCCCGCAATCGGGTGTCCATGTAGGCTTTTAACGCTTGATTCATGTTGCGATGCAAATTTACTTGATTGGGTTGTAGGTTGATGCTTGTAAAAACACATTCGACTTCACTGGCTGCCACAATTGCGCCAATCCCGCTTGATTTTTGTCGGCGTAGGCCTGGGCGATCCGCATACCGATGAAATTGCCAATCAAAGGCGGACAGTCTTCGGGCACGCCACCGCCGAAGGTTTTGTTTCCAAAAGCAAAGTAGCGCTTGTAATCGTTGAATTTGGTACTAAATAAGAGTTGCTTGTCGAGATAATGCTTCCAAATTTGTCCTTCTTCGCGCATCATCCACTCCCACTCTGCTTTTTCGTAGCCCAACAATTCCCAAGGGTTTCGTTTGGGAAACAGTTGCAATACACTGTACCACAATTTGCCTTGAAACACCATTTCGTCGAGCATGGTAGCCCGGGGATTCATGGGTTCGTGGTGCATTTTTAGGTAATTCCACACCAACTGGGATGCAATTTGGTCGCTGTTGTTATAGCGATTAAAAAAGGGGGGCATTTCCAATAGCGCATAGGCGGGAAAGGTATCGTTCAAGAACATTTCCTCACTGAAGGCGAGGATCACTTCACCCTTGCCCGTTTTTGCATTCCACGTGGTATCTACGAAGGTGTTGTAGTTGCTGAACTGCGACAAATAACTGTAAACTGTGGCATTGGGCGTAGCGGGAATGGCTTGCTGAAGATTGGCCCAGGCCTGTTCCAATGCGGGTTTCCAATCGGTGTAACGCTGATAATGCGCGCGCGTTACCCCAAAAACCGGTTGGTTTTGCATCAACCAATAGTGCAGGTATTGAGCCCTGGCCGTGTCGGAAATGGGCCCAAACCGACCAAAATCCATCACTTCATACATCCAAAGATTGAAAAATCTGCCGTGTTTTTTTCGCAGTTTGTCGATATCCATCGCTGTACAGCCGCGGATTCTGAGTGAATCCAACTCCGATACGAAGTCTTTGTAGGCCAAATTCGTGGGCTTGGCCTGCTTTTGTTGTGTACAAGAAAATAGAATTACCAACAAAAGGGGATAAATGGCATGACCGAGTATGGAACGATTGTTGTTTTTTTGCATAAAACGTATGAAACTACAAAGAAACACTTCTTTTGGCATTGCTGCTATGTTGCTTTTCGCTGGGATGACCCAATTGCAAGCACAAGACGCCCCCTCTGTAAAAATGGGGGTACGTGTAAGTCCCAATTTCTCTTGGGTGAATATACAAGAAGGACCGATGTCGAACGATGGTTTGGGCCTCGGATTTTCTTACGGTATAACCGCTGATTTCTCGATGTTCAAAAGCACCAATTATTGGTTGGGCACCGAATTTTCAATTTCTACAATCCCTGTGCAGTGCAAAAGCAACTCTGAATTGCGCAACGTCAAAGCCAAATCGGGCAGTATGGGAAGTTACGATACCATTACCTACAACCCGGGCAATGTGAATTTCCGTTACGCTACCCAGTACTTGCAGATTCCTTTGACCTTTAAAATGAAAACGGACGAAATCGGCAACATGAAATACTATTTCCAATTTGGTGTGGCGCCTTCTTTTGCTATGAAGAAAAAGTTGACGACCACTACGTTGAATGCCGATCCGATCTACCCAAGCAACAAAGGAATTTCGTTCCATGATCCGAACAACACCGATGACGATGTGTATCAGTTCTCTGGAACACGTATTCCTAACAGCCCATCCGGTGAAATAGAATACGACTTCATCGACAACATCAATACCGTTCGTTTCCCGTTGATCATCGGCGCTGGCATCGAGTACAAACTTACCGGTAACACTATGTTTACTGCTGGATTGCGGTTCGACAACAGCATCACAGACTTTTTCAAGGATACCCGCGTATCAGGTCGCTCCAACATGATCGGACTTTCTGCTGGTATACTCTTTTAATTGGGTATGTCGGGATTAAAAATCGCACTGGCCCAACTCAATTTTACCGTCGGCGATTTCGAGTCGAACACCACCAAAATGGCCGATGTCTTGTTTCAAGCCAAGCAAGACAATGTAGATTTGGTCGTTTTTTCAGAACAATCGGTTTGCGGATACATGCCCGATGATCTGCTCGACTACCCCTCATTTGTAGAAAAGTGTGAACACGCCCTAGAGGCCATCGCCCGCGCTTGCGAAGGAATTGCCGCCATCGTTGGGGGTGTAGTACGGAACCCCGGCAAAGGTCGCTTGCTGCAAAATGTGGCTTGCTTCATTTACGACGGACGTGTACAGCATACCATCGCCAAAACACTTTTGCCCACTTACGATGTTTTTAATGAGCATCGCTATTTCCAGCCCGAAACCACACCCCAAATCATTGAATACAAAGGCGTGAACATTGGCATTGCCATCTGCGAGGATTTGTGGGATGTTTACAACGATTTTGAATATTTGGTAAGTCCCGGACAGGCCCTGAAAGACCTCGGAGCAGACCTCATCATTAACCCCTCGGCATCACCGTTTCACATTGGGAAGCAATCGCTGAGAAATCGCGTCTTTGGCGGACAAGCCGCGCGTTTTGACCTGCCCGTTCTGTATGTCAACCAAGTGGGTGTGCACACAGAATTGCTGTTCGATGGCTCAAGCAGAGCGGTGAATGGCAACGGAGAAGTGGTCATCCAAGCCCCGAGCTTTGAAGAAACTGTGGTTTATGCGGATTTCGCCAAAGGAAAATTTTCTGTTGGAAATTCCGTACCCCTCGATACCGATGATACCGCCCAATTGTATAAGGCGTTGGTTTTTGGCATCCGCGATTATTTTCAAAAGATGGGCTTTACCCAAGCGCTATTGGGTTCCTCTGGTGGAATCGACAGTGCAGTGGTTCAAGCCTTGGCATCCGCCGCATTGGGTGGAGAAAATGTACATCCCGTGCTTATGCCGTCGATGTTTAGCTCAGACCACAGCGTAACCGATGCCGAAGTGTTAAGCCACAATTTGGGCAACACCCCCATCACCCTGCCCATCAAACCCATTTACGATCAATATTTAGAAACCCTTCAGCCGGTGTTTGAAGGCAAAGCAATTAACCTCGCAGAGGAAAACTTACAAGCCCGATCTCGCGCCGTATTGTTGATGGCCATCAGCAATAAGATGGGATATATCCTATTGAATACCAGCAACAAAAGTGAACTGAGCGTAGGCTACAGCACCCTGTATGGCGATTTGTGTGGTGCCCTATCGGTCATTGGGGATGTATACAAAAACCAAGTCTATGCGCTAGCGCGATACATCAACCGCAACGGAGAAATCATACCCAACAACATCATCACCAAAGCCCCGTCGGCCGAATTGCGTCCGGGACAAAAAGACTCAGATTCTCTGCCCGATTACGATGTGTTGGATGAGTTGCTCAAGCATTACATCGAAGAGCGCAAAGGTGTAGAAGAACTAATCACCATGGGCTATGAAACCGCCGTGGTTAACAAAGTCGTTTCTTTGGTCAATGGCAGCGAATACAAGCGCTATCAGGCACCGCCCATTCTGCGGGTGAGCGCCAAAGCGTTTGGCAAAGGCCGAATTATGCCACTGGTAGCCAAATACAACCATTAATTAGCGACTGTCAGCAATAAACGCCCGTTTTGAGCGCCATCGCCTACAAATATCCCAAGTCGTTCTGGATCATGTGCCTTGGCGCGATGAGTTTTTTCTTGTCGTTCAACCTCATTTTACCCGAGCTCAATGCCGAATTGCGATCACGCGGCGGTGCCGATTATGTAGGATGGCTCATTCCAGCCTTTTCTTTTAGTGCATTGATCGCACGTCCTTTCAGCGGTTGGATCACCGACAATTTGGGTCGGAAGGTGGCGATGATTGGCGGCTGCCTGTTTTGCATTGTAGCGGGTTGTTTTTACCCATGGGTAGGCACCGCTACGGGATTTTTGGTGGTTCGGGCGATTCATGGATTTTCAACAGGATTCACCCCCACTGGTTTTACGGCTTTCACGGCCGACGTGGTGGAAGAATCGCATCGGGGCAGGGCCATGGGATGGCAAGGTATGTTCAACAACTTGGGGACCACCATTGGCTATGCATTGGGGGCCTTGATTGCGCAATATTGCGGGATTGATTGGATGTACTATGTGAGTGCGGCCCTGGCCACCACGGCCTGGATGATGTTTATGCAGTTGCCGGAGACGCGCATGGAGAGTCACCGACGAAAGTTCAAATTTTCATTGTCGCAGTTGTTTTATTGGCCGGCTTGGAAACCCAGTTTGATCATGTTTTTGGTTTGCATTTCGCTGGGATCGATCTTGACGGTGATGGCCGATTTTACGCTGGCCTTGGGATACGCCAACAAGGGATTGTTTCTCAGTATTTACATAGGGGTATCACTGCTGTTTCGACTGGTGAGTGGACGGGTGAGCGATTTGTTGGGTAGGGCTTGGAGCACAGCAATTGGCACTTTTTCACAGGTACTATCCATGGCCATTTTGGGATATATGGCCATTGAATTGAACCATCAAACCATGACCGGATGCAAAGATTGCGCAACCCTGGGCTTTGGTTGGTTTGGGCTGGCCGCCGTTTTTTATGGTATTGGACAGGGTTTCAATGCACCCAGTTTGTTTGCTTGGGCCAGCGACACCGCGGCTGCGCAGCACCGCGGGCGGGCGCTGGCCATGTTGTTCATGTTTTTGGAACTGGGTATCATTGTGGGCGGACTTACCGCGAATTATTTTATTCAGGGTATTTCGTGGAATTACCTGGGCATTTTTGGGGTGAGCGGCGCGGGTTTTGCAGCGGGATTGGTCTTGAGTTTGGCTTGGTTAAAAAAATGAGGGGCCCGGCGTAGCCGGGCCCCTCATCCTATAACTAACCTATGAACAATAAAACTACTTCAAATCAAACTTTTTTAATACAGCCAATGTTCGATCTCTCCAAACAGGATGACTGTTGTATTTACCATACATGTACATCACCATGTCTTTGCTGGTAGGACTTTTGTGAAATTTCTTTTTGAATCCCTTTTCCATCCCATTCAAATACATCCCGAAATCAACCATACAATCGTACCAGCTGGCAAATGTGGCATAATTAGATCTTGTAGCTCCCAATGAAAGCGTCTTGCGTGCCCTGGGCTGACGCATACCGGTGAGGTTAAAATCACGACGTGCGTAAATGCTATTGTCGCCATCATTTCCACTCTCCACAATCTTCACAGCAATGAACAACTTAGCCCATTTACCGATGGCCTTCTTACCCACAGTGTACATGTTTTGTACCGTTGGGATTTTCTTGAGCGATAAAGACAATGTATCGAAATACAGTGAATCCTTTTCAACAACCACTGAGGTATCAGATGCCTTCACATCCGATACTGGTACAACAACCTCGGTGCCAAATGTTGACCTACCAATAGCTGCTGCGGTCAAAAAAAGTAGCACCAGGGTTGGAATCGCTAATTTATTTTTGAACATACTCCCTAGTACGCAAACGGCGTGCCAAAAACGTAAGTCATTAACATACAGTCAGTTAACCTCAAATCCGACTCACCGAATTTCCCAATTTCTCCGCAATTTGTCGTTTTAGGTCGTTCAATTCCGACAAATATTCCATCATCAAATCGAAGGATTCGGGTTCGGCGCCCTCCTCTTTGAACATTTCAATCAAATTTTCTATCATCGCATCCACCTTCTTGCGCCTCAAATGTAAAAACATGTTGATCACTTGCTCCTTGTACGCCACCGCTTCATCCAGTACATCGATAAAATTATCGGCGTAGGCCGGACTCAATGGGTGCCCATCGGCCAGCACACCGGCAGCCCATGATGCGATATCGCTGTCTAAGTGATGAATGAAATGTTGTGACCCAGGCCAATTCCCTGCCGTTTCAATTTCTGCCTGCAACTTTTTGGCCAGCACATCTTCCATGGCCAGGTTTGGATCACCCTGCAATTCACTCCACACAAAATCAAAGACTGTGTTGCCTTCCTCAGAAAACGGCTGTTCCCCGTACAACAACAGCAAACGGAACAATGCCAACTCCTGGTCTTTGTGTCCCAACAGATTGACACGAATCCGGTCTTGCACCTCGCCATCTGGCGAAAAGACAACCCCCGAAGCATCAATGGCAGCCGAAACTTCTTTTACAAAATCTTGACGTTCCTTCATCTGCTGCTGTTTCAACAGCACAGAAAGTTCCTGCAACAACGTGGCTTGATCGATATCACAAATCGAAGCCAACTGCTGAGACAAGGCAGATCGTTTCAACGGATCATTAATCAACGCCACACTTTTGAGAATCTCGCGCACGGCATCCGATTTCCGCAGAGGATCATTTTTGGTATCGTCGATCAGCAACTTCGCCTTGAAAAAAATGAACGTTTCTTCATTGGCGTTGATATAATCTAAAAATCCCTCACCCCCGAGTGCCTGACAGTAAGAATCCGGATCTTGTCCTTCCGGCAACGGCACTACCCTCACATTCAAGCCCTCTTGCAACAACAAATCAATCCCTCGAATGGAGGCTTTGATACCCGCCATATCGCCATCATAGACCACCGTAACGTTGTTGGTGAATCGCTTAAGCAACTTGATTTGTCCGGGCGTTAAGGCCGTACCCGAACTGGCAACCACATTCTCTATCCCCGATTGATGCAAGGTAATCACATCAGTATACCCCTCGGTCATGAAGACTTTGTCGAACTTCTTCATGGCACTCTTCGCCTGATAAAGCCCAAACAGCACCTCGCTCTTTTTGTACAGTTCGGTTTCTGGGGAGTTCACGTATTTGGGCGATGGGTCGGTAGAACTCATCTTACGTCCAGCAAACCCTATCACCTTTCCCGTTACCGCATGGATGGAAAACATCACCCGGTACCGAAACAAATCGTAATGGGAACCGTTATCGCGCTGCTTCAAGAGTCCGGCCTTGACCATCACCTCGGCATTGTATCCTTTGCTGTGTGATTTGGCGGCTAAGGCTTCCCAAATTTCTGGACTGTAGCCCAGGCCCCATTTTTTGATGGTATCAACGGTAAACCCGCGCTCTTTGAAATAGGGCAAACCAATAGATTTTCCTTCTTCGGTATCGAACAGTTGATCCACGAAAAATTGTTGCGCAAAATCCACGGCGGCTTGCAACGATTCTTTTTGTCGCTGCTGCTCTTGATACACATCTTGATTTTCAACCGTGGTTTCCATCAAATCCACCCCATAGCGCTTGGCGAGATTGCGGGCAGATTCAACAAAACTCAAGTTCTCAATATCCATCAGAAATTGGATGGCATTCCCCCCTTTCTGACACCCAAAACACTTATAAATCCCGATACTCGGCGTCACCACAAAAGAGGGGGTTTTCTCATCGTGGAAGGGACAACATCCCTTGTACCGCGACCCAGAACGCTTGAGTGAAACATAATCGCCCACCACGTCCTCAATGGATACTGCATTCAGCAATTGGTCGAGGGAACTTTGAACGATCATGGAGCTATAATTAAGTTGGTTTATTCTAATGTTGAAACCATTAGATTTGCAAAGTACTTCATCTACAGCAATAATTCCAACCATGGACCTCAAGAATCACATTAAGCAACGCGCCGGCGAGATTTTGCCTGAGCTGATTCGCCTTCGTCGCCACATCCACGAACACCCCGAGCTCTCATTTCAAGAATTTGAAACGGCCGCACTGGTGGAAAAGGAATTGCAATCATTGGGGTTGGCCACGCAACGATTGGCCAACACAGGCGTGGTGGCTGTCATCGAAGGAAAAAATCCAAGCAAAAAAGTGGTTGGGTTGCGGGCCGATATGGACGCTTTGCCCATTGTGGAGGTGAATGATGGTCGTGCCTACCGCAGCAAAAAAGAAGGGGTGATGCATGCTTGTGGACATGACGTTCATACCACCAGTTTGTTGGGCGCTGCCCGATTGCTCACCGAAATCAAAGATTCTTTTGAGGGTAGCATCAAATTGGTATTTCAGCCCGGCGAGGAAAAATTGCCCGGTGGCGCATCATTGATGCTTGCCGATGGGGTGCTGGAAAACCCCAAAGTAGACGTGATGATTGGCCAGCATGTGATGCCGGGCATTGAAACAGGCAAAACTGGGTTTCGTCCGGGATTGTACATGGCCAGCACGGATGAAATTTATATCAAAGTCATTGGCAAAGGCGGCCATGGGGCGATGCCTCATTTCAACATAGACCCGGTACTCATCAGTTCCCACATGATTGTGGCGTTGCAACAAGTAGTTTCACGGGCTGCCAACCCCGCCATCCCCTCGGTATTATCGTTCGGAAAAGTCATCGCAGCGGGCGCAACCAATGTCATTCCAAACGAAGTGATCATTGAAGGCACTTTCCGCACATTGGATGAATCTTGGAGAAGTCAGGCCCACGAAAAGATGCTACAAATTGCCAAAGGCGTAGTAGAGGGCATGGGCGGTCAAGTAGAATTCGATATTCGTCGGGGATATCCCTTTTTGAAAAACCACGAATCGCTCACACAACATTTACAACAGGAGGCCAAAGGGTATCTGGGCGATGCCAACGTGGAAGATTTGGGCATATGGATGGCCGCGGAGGATTTTTCCTATTTCTCTCAAGCCGTTCCCAGCTGTTTTTATCGCCTAGGCACCAAAAACGAAGCGAAAAACACCGGTTTCAGCGTACACCATCCCTCTTTTGACGTGGATGAAGACGCCCTAGAACAAGGGTGTGGACTGTTGGCCTATTTGGCATTGAGCGAACTCAATCGCTGAGATTAACCGCCGATAGTATATTTCAAATTGTCTACCGCCGCATCCCAAATTGCGGCTGTATTGTCCTCATCGCCCGCATTCACAAACTCAGTGATAATCAAATCAATATCCCCGGTAATGGCATCTTGGGCAATTCTAAATTCCAAAAACTCTTCATTATCTGGCGCGTCGAACATTTTGAATCGCACATATTTACTATTCACTGCCTTCAATAGCACAGCATCGGCCTCGGTGCCATCATCCCATTTAAACTTGTATTTGTCGCCACCTTGCACCCCTACATGATCGGCAAACCAACTCTGCAACCCCGATGGGTTAGAAATGTATTGGTACAAGATGTTCGCCGAAGACCGCATGGGGTACTCCAGTTCTAATTTGTTGCGAATAGGTAGGGCTGTGGTCATAGGCGTTCAGTATCAGTGAGTAACAATCTCTTGACGCAAAAAAAACAATTTATCGTGAATATCAAAATGTTTACGGGTTGTGAAGTAATTATCTTTGTGTGATTCATGGCTGTAAGACCTTTCTATTTCGCTGCATCAACGGCCCTGATTTTGGGTTGGAGCGCGATATTGCTGGGATTCAACATGCCCTTCACTTGGTGGGTGCACCAAACCTACCATCCGGGAATCGATGATTTTTTTATCCACTTTTCTTGGCTTGCCGAGTGGACACTCGTCGTTGTGGCTGCCAACATCGCGCTTATCAGAGATTGGAAACGCGGGTTATTCGTTGCTGCGATATTGGGAGTGCAAGCGCTTGTGGTTGCCGGTATCAAAGTGGCCATCAATGCGCCCCGACCCATAGAAATCAACCCGAAACTGGTCCGAATAATCCCCCACCTGGATATCCATCATTGGCAAGCGTTTCCCTCCGGACATACGGCCGTGGCGTTCTTTACCATGGGTTGGCTGGCCCTGAATTATCCCAAATCTTCCAAAAACCCAGTTGTTGTGGCGATGGTTCTATTTATCGTGGCAGCAGGTATCGGCTATTCACGGATGTATTTGGCACAACATTCACTGATCGACGTTTGCGCTGGCGGCACCTTGGCGTTGCTATTTTTGTCTGCTGCACAATCCCTTACCAACCGTTGGTTCAGCCATGAATAAAGCACAAGTTCATATCATCATCACCGTTTTGGCCCTCTTGGTTTTCTTGCCAGGCTTGGGGCTAACGCCGTTGTTTGATTGGGATGAGCTCAACTTCGCTGAATCGGCGAGGGAAATGCATTTAACCGGCAACCTGTATTATGTTCAAGTGGGTTTTGAACCCTTTTGGGAAAAGCCGCCCCTTTTTATTTGGTTGCAATCCTTTTTCTTGGCCCTTTTTGGCGATCATACCTTTGTTTATCGATTGCCAAATGCCTTGGCGGGTATCGTCACCGTGAATTTGGCCTATCACATTGGCTACTACCTCGCACGTCGCACATTGGGCGTATTTTGGGCCTTGGCGATGACTTTCACCTTTGCCCCGTTGCTCTACTTCAAATCGGGCATCATCGACCCTGTTTTCAATTTATTTATTTTCCTATCTATCTGGCATTGGTATCGAATCACCCGATGCGAGTCTGAAAACAGCCGTCCGCATTGGCACTATTTCTTGGTGGGATTGTTTATTGGCTTGGCGGCTTTAACCAAAGGACAAGTAGCCTTCTTGTTACTCGGTTTGGTTGCGCTCATCATTACGGCCTATCGCGGTCAATGGCAAGATGTGTTCTCAACCCGCATTTTCATCGCTTTGATGGGTTGTGTTTTGGTTGTTGGCACCTGGGTTTTGCAAGTTTACAATCATCTGGGACCGCATTTTTTTGATGCGTTCATCTCATACCAATTGGAATTGGTGCAAGGACAGATTCCCTGGCACAACCAACCCTGGTTTTACCACATAGTTGTCTTGTTGTTTTTGTGTTCCCCCTCAGCCGCTTTAGCCATCCCCTACCTATTCCAGCGGGGAGAGGATGATTTTGGCTTGGAAATTTGGCATGCCATGATGCGGACTTTGTTTTGGGTGGTACTGATTGTGTTTAGCATTGTCACCACCAAAATCATTCACTACAGCAGTTTGTGCTGGTTCCCCCTCACCTATTTTGCGGGTTATCACACTTACCTCATCCACACAAACCGCGGTCACAATCATTGGATTCAAAAACTCACCCTGTTGGTCACCGCCCTGGGGTTGTTGTCTGTAATGATTTTATTGCCCGTGGTATTCGGACTTGAAAGCACTCCTGAATGGTCGCTACCCTACCTAGACAGTTTTGCCAAAGGCTTGATTGCCGAGCATCAACCATGGGGATTCGTAACTTTGATTCCAGCCATGATGATGCTTTTACTGGTTTTCCCTTGGCTGATCAAGAATTTCCTGCAAACCCAGTGGCATCCCGGCAAATTGTTCATCGGAATGGGCGCCGTGGCCCTATCTGCCTATTTCTTTTTGTTGCCAGCAGCAGAATCACTATTACAAAATGAATTGACCACCACGGTTCAAACCCAAACCAATCAACCGGCACAGTATGTTGAAACCCATGGTTTCAGGTCATACGCACTGTATTACCATGGAAAATTAAAACCTGCACAAATGCAAGGACCTTGGCTTACAGACACCTTTGTGATTCACCGGAGCCAAAACAATCCCTACCCAAAACAAGAAGCGAAGCGGGTTTGGATCAAAGACGCCAATCATCACCAAAATGCACGTTTGATTACCAAATCTACTTTTGTGGCGGACCGTTATTTCCGCTATCAATTCAATCTTATCGACAGTCAAGGCGCCTACTTCGTTTGGCAGCGGCGGTGAAAGTGCATTTTCAAAAATTGCGTTATATTGCGAGAATAGGAATCTCTGTGGCATGGTTATGAAAGAAAAGAACGTCAGCATTGTTATAACAGATTGGGAGTTTGGCGCCGGAAAATTAGGCAGCGGCAAAGGCCCCAAGTGCATCGTGGAATCCTACCAAAATCGTGGGCTGCATGCTCACATGATGGGTGAAATTATCCTAGTTTCCGCAGTGCAAATCCCACATCAACAATCAGACAGTCAACATCAACCTAGCCCCCCGGGGAATACGCGCGCCAACCTAAAAAATGGCGTCGCTTTGCTTAAACATCAAACAGCCTTTGCAGAAAAAGTAGCCGAACAACTCAACCTCCATCCTCGTTGTTTGTTGCTCACCGCCGACCACAGCAATGGCATCGGTGGAGTCAGTGGATTATGTCGCACCGTTGACGCAAACAAAGTGGGGGTGATTTGGATCGATGCCCACTACGACCTCCATTCACCCTATACCACACCCTCCGGCAACAGCCATGGAATGGCGGTAAATGCACTGATCGACGACAACAATGCTGAACACGCTGAGCAATCGATAACCCCGGAAGAAGCGCAATTGTGGGAAGCCATCAAATGCATCAAAGGAATGGGCAATGCCATACCGACCAAAAACCTGGTCTTTTTGGGCGTGCGCGACTTTGAAGAACCTGAAGAAGCCCTCATTGCCAAACACGGCATTTGTAGCATACAACCCCAAGAAATCCAAGACAAAGGCATCAAAGCCTGCCTTGACAAAGCCCTGGCCCATTTGTCGCACTGCGAGCATTTGTACATCAGTTTCGACGTGGATTCCATGGACCCTTCCATCTCCCAAGCCACAGGCACTCCGGTAGCAGAAGGACTTAGTCTAGACCAAGCAAAAACCTTGATTCACGCGCTGGTGAACAACCCAAAATGCAGGTGTTTGGAAATCACAGAATTCAATCCTTCATTACCCCAACCTGAGGAAATGTTGGCTGCAGTACAGGAAATCCTAGGCGTTAGCGGCCTGTTCTAACAACCACTGCGCGGTATCAACCCCATCGGCATAATCACTCAAGGTGGTGCACTGCGATTGTCCCAAAGGAAGCGCTTGAATCCCCGTCATGATCGAAACAACACACTGTAGCTGGTCCTTCCAAGCGGCGATGCGCGACTCAACCTGGCCAGCATCGGTGTAAAAGGAGTAATTCAGCATGCCTACTGGCGCATAGAGTTCCTCTTTTTCCTTGGCAATGACGTAGCCCGTATCGATGTGAGGGTCCAAATTCATCAACAACATTGCCCGGTGATATTGGTAATTGTTGATGTATTTATTGTGGTGTTGAATATCGGCATAATGCGCATCCCAACACTGAAACATTGGGGTAAAATCATATTGCTCGGGCACCAACAAATGGGTTACGTTTCTGCAGCCAAGACCATAATAATCAAAGACATCCCTCCCCAAGGCGATAAAATCTTCGGAAGATTCTTGTCCCGTAAGAACCGCCAAACTATTGCGATGATTGCGAATGATGTGGGGGATGTGCTTGAAATAGGCCGAAAAATAGCGCGCTGAATTGTTGCTGCCAGTAGCGATGGCTACGTCCAACTGCTTCAGTTGCTCCACAAAAACCACCTGATCAGACCAAACCGGATCCAAGATTGCGGCTTTCATGAGCAATTGTTTGGGCAAAACCGCATCGTCTGACGCCAATTTCGCACTCACCCTGTATCCCGACAAAACACCTACAAGGAGGTCGTGCAGTCCCACTAGCGGAATATTTCCCGCCATAATTACACCCAAATGGGTATTGTGAACGGCTGATGGCCAATTGTATTGCTGAAGCCACTGATCAATGGCATCATCAGACAGGGAAAGCACCCACTGATGCAAAGCACTTTTCACTTGTACTTCCTCGAACCAGCGATTCTGATGATAAGCCTGCTGTATGATGGGCGATGCCTCCTCATTCGTTTCCAACCAAATCATTGCATCGCGCAACGCCACCAAAGCCTTTTTTTGCCAAACCATTTCGACACAAATTTACAATGGTTCGACCGATACCTCACGGCTTCGGGAGTGGTTTCTTATCTTTGTGCATAGAAGATGAAAAAACTACTCCTTTCTCTCACCGCTTTTTGTGTCTTTGCGATTTCTTTCGCTCAAAATAACAACGACCGACTGAAACCTTGGTCGCTGGGCATCAACGGCGGAATCAATTTTTCTAAAACCTACACGGCCGATACGCTGGGACAAAACTTTTCTAGCCGAAACAAAACCGGCGTAAACGTGGGCGGTTTGGTTTCATACGACATCAACGACAATGTTTCCATCAATTCAGGGTTGGGTATCATCACCAAGGGATATCGCATCTACAACGACACCTTGAGATCGAACATGAAAATTGCGCGCACCATTCCTGGGGTTGTGGTTCCGTTGGGATTGACTTTCCGACAGCAATTCAACGCTTCGAGATTTATTGTAGAAAAGGTGGGTGTTGCAGTAAATTATAGTTTTGGATACGGGAACGACACCATTTACAACGGGAGCAAAAAGCAATTTCGCATCATCGAAAACAGGATAAGTCCTGTTTACCCCATGTATTACTTGGGCATTGGATTGGGCGGAAACACCTCCAATGGCAACCGTTACGAGTTTGGATTGACCTACCAACAGCCATTCGGTAGGGAAATGGAATTAACCGTATCAGGGGGTGAATTTTTGAACAAGAAATTTTTGCTGAATTACCGTGGCGGAAATTTGCAGGCCACTTTCACCTACCATTTCAACTTTGGCAATTTCGAAAAAAGCGAAGATTACTTTTATTGAGACGGATATCGTATGGATGTAATTCAATGATTTGAAGTCGCAAGCACCGCAAATTCAGTTATCTTTGGCTAAATGATGGACAGTTTACATAGTTTCTTTGAAGGACTTTCGCCCATGATGCAAGGTCTTGTGGGATCGATGTTCACATGGTTTGTAACGGCATTGGGCGCATCGATGGTTTTCTTCGTGAAGGACCTGAACCGGGGCTTCATGGATGTATTGATGGGTTTTACGGGTGGGGTGATGTTGGCCGCGAGTTTTTGGAGCTTGTTAAATCCTGCCATTGGCATGGCAGAGACCCAGGGTTTTGGGAACATGGCATGGGTGCCTGTGGGCATTGGCTTTTCGTCGGGGGCTTTTTTTCTGTTTGCCTTGGATCAATACCTACCCCATTTGCATTTGAGTTCTCCGATAGAAAAGAGTGAAGGGGTTAAAACGAATTGGAATCGCACGATATTGTTGGTATTGGCCATCACATTGCATAACATTCCGGAGGGATTGGCGGTTGGGGTTGCCTTTGGCGCTGTGGCGGAGGGCTTGCCCGGAGCCGATTTGAGTGCAGCCATCGCACTGGCGATAGGTATCGGCATCCAAGATTTCCCTGAGGGGTTGGCAGTGGCTTTGCCTTTGCGCAGATATGGACTGTCTCGGCGGAAATCGTTCATGTGGGGACAGTTGTCCGGGGCCGTTGAGCCATTGGCTGCGATGTTGGGCGTAGGATTGGTGATGATTGCCACCCCTATCTTGCCCTTTGCGTTGGCATTCGCCGCCGGGGCGATGATCTATGTGGTTGTTGAGGAGGTTATTCCGGAAAGTCAGCGCGATGGACACACAGACAAAGCCACATTGGGCTTGATGTTTGGGTTTGTGTTGATGATGGCTTTAGACGTAGGATTGGGTTAATGAACCCGATCACCGCGTAGTTCAAGGCTGGCCATGATTTCTGCTTCGGCCACCAACATTTCTTCCCAGCGTTGTTTTACTTGATCCTCTGGCAAATAATGTTTGGCTAGGTCGATGAACATGCGATAATGTCCGGCTTCAGACACCATGAATTCATAGTAGAATTTCCTGAGGTATTCGTCCTCACAGTATAAACTCAACAGACGAAAGCGTTCACAGGACCGGGCTTCCACCATGGCAGATACCAACAGGTATTCCATCATGGTTTGTTCGCGGGAACCGCCTTTTCGCATTTGGTTGTGTAGGGCTACCACGTATTCATCTTTACGCTGTCGGCCCAAATTCAATCCGCGCTTTTTTAATTCTTTGAGCACTTTGCGAAAATGTCCCCACTCTTCAGCCACCAGGGGAGTGACTTCGTCGACCAATCGGGCATGATCCGAAAATTTCACGATGAGGGTTACACCCATGGTGGCAGCCTTTTGCTCGCAAAAGGCGTGGTCGGTGAGGATTTCCTCAATGGTTTTTTCTGCCACGTTCACCCAACGGGGGTCGGTGGGAAGTTTTAACCCCAGCATGCGAACCGCTTCTAGGTTGGCTGCCAGTGTGGTATCATGGGTTTTGTTCAGGGGTTCGGCCGCCGGCTCCTGCGGAGCCGACGCGGCCTCATCCTCGCTGTAAAACTCATCCGAGTATCCGGGATGAGACACCGTTACGTGTTGCTCCTTCGGCCTCATAGTTATCCCTCAATTTTATCTACGCGATTTTGATGCCTTCCACCCTCAAACTCCGCGCCCAAATAAGCATCCACAATGGCAAATGCCTTATCCTGAGAAACAAATCTAGCAGGCAAACAAATCACATTGGCATTGTTGTGCTGCTTGGCCAATGCACTAATATCTGGCTCCCAACACAAGGCTGCACGCACGCCGTTGTGCTTATTCGCAGTAATACAAACACCATTCCCGCTGCCACAAATCAATATCCCACAAGCCGATTCGCCCTGCTCCACCGAACCCGCCACCTTGTGCGCAAAATCCGGATAGTCTACACTGTCGGCCGATGATGGACCTTGATCCAATACCACATAACCCATCTGGGTCAATCGCTCTAAAAGTTCACTTTTTAAGTCGAATCCCGCATGATCCGATCCTAAGGCAATGGTTTTATTGTTCATTTTCTCGATTTTTTTCAACGCGCTTGGCGACATAAATGCCCACCCAATACAAACCCATTAAGGGCGTTCCCAACAACAGCTGACTGAAGAAATCCGGCGAGGGCGTGGCAAAACCCGCAATTAAGAAAATTACCACCATCGCATACCGCCAGTTCTTTCTCAAAAAAGCACTGCTCACAATTCCCAATCGGGCCAACACATAAATCAACACCGGAAGCTCAAAGACCAACCCCGTGGCCAAACTCATGAACGTTACAAACCCCGTAACACTAGAAATTGTGATGATATTCTGAATTTGAGGACTCAAGGAAAACCCCAACAAAAAGTTCGATGCCAATGGCACCAAAAAGAAATAAGCAAAAAATAAGCCCGTAAAAAACAACAATGACACCACCGACAAACTTCTCCGCGTTTTTCTGATCTCCTTCTCACTCAACGCCGGCCTAATAAACCCCCATATCTGAAATACAATATACGGAAAAGCAACGACAAATCCAACAACAAACGCAATTTTAAATGCACTAACAAACTGCCCCTGAATTTGTTGACTCTGCATCACCAATGGTGGAGGCGTCCAACAAAGGGCGTCGGAGTGTAGCAACAACCTACCCACTTTGCAGAAAAATCGGTACCCAAAAAAATCGGGAGAGAATGGACTCAATACAATCCATTCAAACAATTTCTCTACGTAAATGAATCCCACCACAGTGCCCACGAGCAACACAACCGCAACACGAAACAACCGTTTACGGAGCTCATCGATGTGATCGAAAAACCCCATATTCTTTTCGTATGGATACAACTCTTCGGGCTGATCTAAGGGCATAATCGCTTACCTATAACTCTATTACATCAACATACCACCACAAACCGAAAGGGTCTGTCCAGTGACATAAGCACTCATATCGCTCGCCAAAAACAAGCAAACATTGGCTACATCGTCAGGAGTACCTCCACGCTTCAACGGAATGGTATCGGCCCATTGCTTGCGCACAGTTTCATCCAAGGCATGCGTCATTTCTGTCTCAATAAAACCAGGCGCAACCGCATTGCAACGCACGTTTCTGCTGCCCAACTCCTTGGCGATGCTCTTGGTGAACCCAATCATACCCGCCTTAGAAGCCGCATAGTTGGCCTGTCCCGCGTTGCCCATCAAACCCACCACCGAGGTCATGTTGATGATGCTGCCCGCACGGTTGCCCAAAAAATGCTTTAAAAATGCCTTGGTGAGGTTGAAGGCCGACTTCAAATTGGTGTCGATGACTTCATCCCACTGCTCCTCCGTCATGCGCAACATCAACGTATCCCGGGTAATCCCCGCGTTGTTGATCAAACAATCAATTTTGCCGAAATCAGCAATCACCGTTTCAGCCAATGTCATGCTCTGATCAAAATTTGCTGCATCTGATTGATATCCTTTGACTTTAACGCCGTACTTAGACGACAATTCCTGTTCAAAAGCCCGTGCTTTCTCAACCGAAGAAGCAAAAGTGAAGGCGATATTACATCCATTTTTGGCGAAAACTTCGGCAATTCCCTTGCCGATTCCCCGAGAAGCACCTGTAATGAGGGCGGTTTTTCCTTGAAGCATGCTGCGAAGATAACTTATCTTCGCGAAATGCCCCATTGGTTGGATACGGGAATTGAGTATTTAAAAGGCGTTGGCCCCCAAAGGGCTGAGGCGCTCAAAAAAGAATTGGGCATCCATACCCTTGGGGATCTGTTGAGTCATTATCCTTTCCGACATGAAGACCGCTCTCAGGTGTATCGCATCAACAGCTTGCAAGGCGATGATGTTTGGGTACAACTGCAAGGCAGCATCCGTCCGATAGGCATGACCGGACAAGGCAACGGTCGCCGGTATGTAGCCATGCTCCACGATAGCAGTGGCGAAATTGAGCTCGTTTGGTTCAAAGGCATCGTATACGTAGACCGCATGCTAAAACCTGGCACTATCTACCGGGTTTATGGCAAAATCAACAACTTCAAAGGGAAATTGAGCATCGCCCACCCCGAACTCGATGCCATCATCCCCAACGCCCCCGTAAAACCCCTCAACCTCGTGCCCGTTTACCCCCTCACCGAGGGAATGCGCCGAAAAAAACTGGAAAACAAATTCTTGGTCACCGCCGCCCAAAATGCGGTTAACAGTGGCCTGTACGACATTCCAGAAAACCTACCCCAATCCATCATCGCCAAGTATAAGTTTTTGTCGCGCCGAGACGCCATCAAAGAACTCCACTTTCCGCAAAATCTGTCGCGGCTCGACGAAGCAAAACGCCGACTCAAATTTGAGGAATTGTTCTATTTGCAGCTCAGGCACCTGATGCTCAAAGGCTTCAGAAACAGAACTTACAAAGGACTTGTATTCGACACCGTAGGCAAGTACTTCCATGACTTTTACGACAACCACCTACCCTTCCACTTAACCGGAGCCCAAAAACGGGTGCTCAAAGAAATCCGAAACGATTTTAAAACCGGACTTCAATGCAATCGATTGATTCAGGGGGATGTGGGATCGGGAAAAACCATGGTGGCCATGCTGAGCATGCTCATCGCCATCGACAATGGATACCAGGCCTGCATGATGGCCCCCACAGAAATTTTGGCCGCCCAACACTACGAAGGACTCAAAGACTGGGTAGAAATTTTGGGACTGCGCATGGAACTCCTCACCGGTTCAACCACCAAGAAAAAACGCGAACAACTGTTATCAGACCTTTCAGAAGGCAACATTCATATTTTGGTGGGCACCCACGCCCTCATCGAACAAGATGTGCAGTACAAACAATTGGGGTTGGTGGTGATCGACGAGCAGCATCGCTTTGGGGTAGCCCAACGGGCCAAATTATGGAAAAAAGGACAGGTACTCCCCCACATTTTGGTCATGACCGCCACCCCCATTCCCCGAACCCTCGCCATGACGGTTTATGGCGATTTGGAGGTGAGTGTAATCGATGAAATGCCCGCAGGCAGAAAACCCATCGTGACCGTACATCGTCAGGAATCGATGCGACCTGCCATCATGGAGTTTTTGAAAAACGAAATGGCGAAAGGCCGACAAGTGTATTACGTATTTCCGCTCATTGAAGACAGTGAAAAGTTGGATTTGAACAGTTTGATGAGTGGGTACGACATGGTTAGCAGCTATTTGCCACCGCCGCAATCCAAGTACAGCATCGTTCATGGGAAACTGAAATCCACCGAAAAAGACGCCGCGATGAATCTGTTCAAGAACCATCAAACCGACATCATGATTGCAACCACTGTGATTGAAGTGGGGGTAAACGTGCCCAATGCATCGGTGATGGTCATTGAGAATGCAGAGCGATTTGGCCTGGCGCAACTCCATCAGCTCAGGGGCCGGGTGGGCAGAGGCAATGAACAGAGTTATTGTATTTTGATTACCAAACCGGGCCTCAGCGAGAACGGATACAAACGAATTTCTACCATGGTACAAACCAATGATGGATTCGAAATCGCGAAGGTGGACCTCGAGTTACGGGGGCCTGGAGAATTAGACGGAACCAAGCAAAGCGGGGTGTTGGAACTCAAACTGGCCGATATACGTCACGATGAATCCACGCTGATTGCAAGTCGGGTAGAAGCCCAACAGTGGCTAGCGGAAGACGAACTGCTCATAAAGCCCGAAAGTGCACCCATCAAAGCCGAATTGGCCAAAATCCCAAATCGGACCGTCTGGAGTAAAATCTCCTAAACAGGCCTTCAACAAAGATTTTCCAAAGATTTTCTGTGGCTGTGGTTTGCTTTCCGATTTGCGGGTGTAATTTCACGACGCAAAACGATGAATGTTTTTACTGAGATAGGTCGCTACATATTGTTTATGCGGTATGTATTCAAACGCCCAGAAAGAGGTCGCGTTTTTTGGAACATGTTGGTGCGTGAAATGAACTTGATGGGAGTAGACTCTCTGGTGGTGGTTATTTTAATCGCCATCATAACAGGGGCAGTAACTACGGTGCAGACAGCCAGCCAATTGGCTTACGATTCAGGCATTTTACCCCCCAGTTTGTTTCCGATGGCCATTGTTGGTTCGGTAGTTGGATCAAGTTCTGTACTGGAATTGGCCCCTACCATAACGTGTTTGGTATTGGCAGGTAAGATTGGTGCAAACATCGCTTCCGAAATTGGCAACATGCGTGTGAGTGAGCAAATCGACGCTTATGAAGTTATGGGAATCAATAGCATAAGTTTTGTGTCGTTACCCAAAATTTTGGCGGGCATCATCGTGATCCCATGTCTGATTATCATCTCCAATTTCTTGTTGATTTTCGGTGGTTTATTGGCGGCCAAGCTAACTGGAATCATGACCTTGGATGAATATGTGACAGGATTAAGAAGTTCTTTCCTGCCGCTCTACGCCAAAGTATTGATGGTTAAGGGTGTTGTTTTTTCTTTTATCATTACAAGTTTGGCTTGTTTTCAGGGATACTATACCCAAGGCGGGGCGTTAGAAGTTGGGGAGGCAGGAACCAGTGCCGTAACCAAGATTTGTGTCTTCATTTTGTTGTTTGACTTGATCATCGCCAAACTGTTGTTGTAATTCTAAACGTCATGATTCAACTGGTTGATTTAAACAAGTACTTCGAGGAAAAACATGTATTGAAGAACATCAATGCAAGTTTTTTACCCGGGGTTACCAACCTAGTGATAGGGGCTTCGGGTGGCGGTAAGAGCGTGATGGTAAAGACCATGGTGGGATTAGAAAGCCCCAGCAGTGGTCAGGTTTTGTTTGAAGGACAAGACTACCACAATTTGGAATACGAACAGCAGCAGATTTTGCGTCGGGAAATCGGCATGTTGTTCCAAGGCACGGCCCTGTTCGACTCCCTTACGGTGGAACAAAACGTGGAGTTCCCGCTGTTGATGTTTTCGAACATGAACAAAGAGGAACGCATGGAACGGGTCAATTTGTGTTTGTCCCGGGTAAATTTGGTGAATGCCAACAATAAAACGCCCGCTGAAATCTCCGGGGGAATGAAAAAGCGTGTGGGCATCGCCAGAGCCATCGCACTGAATATCAAGTATTTGTTTTGCGACGAACCCAACTCTGGCCTAGACCCACTTACATCCAGGGTCATTGATGCTTTGTTGCACGATATCACCAAGGAGTTTGGTATCACCACCATCATCAACAGTCACGACATGAAAACCGTGAAAGACATTGGGGAGCACATTGTTTTTGTACACCAAGGTCAAAAATGGTGGGAAGGCAACAAGGATGACTTGGCTGAGGCCCAAAAAAGCAATCCCGAATTGGATGCTTTCGTAAAGGCCAGTTTTTAATCTTTTATCGTTTCAATTTTACTCTTTTCAGCACCAACCGGTTGGCGGCATCATTGGTAAGTCCCTCCACCCAAGGCTGCATCAACCGAATACTTTTGTCGTAATACAGCGGAATCACAGGCGCTTGGTCCATCAAAATGGCGTTGGCTTTTGCGATGTTTTGACTGCGCACGGAACCGTCGACCCCACCCTTGCCCGACTCAATATTGGCGTATAGCTCGTTGAATTCCGGATGAGAAAAATGAGCGTAGTTGGGTCCATTTGGCGAAAAATAGGGCTCGTAGAAACACGCCAAGAAGTTTTCGGCATCGGGATAATCGGCGATCCAAGAACCGCGAAACAGCATGAGTTTGCCCTCATTTCGCAACTGCCTTAGCATACCGCCAGTTTGTATATCTACTTTGATATTGACCCCCAAACGGCCCCAGGTTTCCTGCAGATACACCATCATATCTAAGTAATCAGCGGTGGTCGACAGCAGAATCATGGGCTTTTGCTTTTGTTGGGCATACGAGGATTTTCGAAATTCCGCCACAGCGTTTGTCCAACCGTCAGTGGATTCCGCCTCCTTTTGCGCCAATTCGTTCAGGCTGGGTGGCACAAATCCCCGATCGCCGGCATCGCCGAGTCCATTGCGGAAGAACCTCACCAATTTGGGTTTATCCACAGCATAAAAAAGGGCTTTTCTCAGGTGAACGTCTTGCAGCCAATTGGTTTGGTTGGGAAAATCACCCAGGTAATACCCCACATATTCTGTATTGAGGAATGGCGTAATGATGGCCTTCATTTTTGCCGCGTATTCGGGCTTGAGCGTGGCGTGATCAGACAACAATTCATCTTTAAACGAGCCTTCCAAACCATTGAAAAAGTCGTATTCGCCGGCCACAAACTGCATGAAAGCGGTTTGTTTGTTTTTGACAAACGATACGTTGATGGCATCTAGGTAAGGCAAAGGATTTCGTTGTTCATCTTTTTCGTGGTAGTGGGGATTTTTGCGCAGGACCAATTTTATTTCTTCTTCCCAGCGACGAAGGTAGAAGGGGCCGGTGCCCACAGGATTGCGGGAAATTTCAGATTTTTCTTTGGCAGCAAATTCTTTGGGGAGGATGTATCCAAAATTGGTGGATAGCAAGCCCAGCAGCGAAGCTGCCGGTTTGGTTAGGCGGAGCACAAAGGTTGAATCATTGGGCGCAAGAAATACCCGGTTGAGTTGCGAATCAATTTTTCCAGCAAAGATCCAAGCCCCTGGCGAAGCCAGGGCTGGATCGGCAATGCGTGAGAGACTATAAACCACATCAGATGCCACCATACGCCGCTGTGATAACTGCCCGAGTTTATCCACAAAACAAAAGTTCACATCGCGGCGTAAATGAAAAGTGTAGGCCAATTGATCGCCCGATAACTCCCAACGCTGTGCCAATGCCGGAACCGGCCTTAATTGGGCATCCAAATCAACCAACCCATTGTAAATCTGTGAAACAATCCAAATTTCGGACTGCGATTTTACAAAGGCAGGATCCAATGTTGTGACAGAAACATCTTCATTGTAACGAAAGATCTGCTGTGGGGATTTTTTATCAACATTTTTACAACCGCCCAAACCCAAAACTGTGAATAAAAGGTACCCGGTGAATGAAAGTAATATCACCCCTTTGGAGATAAATTTGTCGTCCACCCAACGGAAAAAATCCTTCCGAGTCATTCTCCTTACAAGTTGCATTCAACACAAATGTATGGATTACCCCTCGGATTGAAGACCCTTTTGCGTGGGAAGAATCAACAATCCATTGACATCAACAACAACTACAAAAGAAGCACACTGATATGGGAAAAATCATCGCCATTGCCAACCAAAAAGGGGGCGTAGGCAAAACCACCACCGCCATCAACTTGGCCGCCAGTTTGGCCGTGTTGGAGTACAAAACGTTGCTTGTGGACGCCGATCCTCAGGCCAATTCTACTTCAGGAATTGGATTCGACCCCAAAAATGTGAAATTGGGTTTGTACGAGTGTCTGGTTCAAGAGATTCATCCCCAAGACGTGATTTTGCATAGCAACATCCCCTACCTCGATTTACTACCCTCCAACATCGATTTGGTGGGTGCAGAAATTGAATTGTTGGAGATGCCCAACCGCGAGCGCATCGTGCAAGGCTTGCTAAAATCCATTCAAGGCAACTACGATTTCATCATTGTTGACTGCTCTCCTTCTTTGGGACTAATCACCACCAATGCTTTGTGTGCAGCAAACAGCGTGATCATCCCCGTGCAATGTGAATACTTCGCGTTGGAAGGATTGGGCAAACTGCTCAACACCATCAAAATCGTTCAAAACCACCTCAACAAACACCTCGAAATCGAAGGGATATTGCTCACCATGTACGATGGTCGACTGCGTTTGTGCAACCAAGTGGTTGAAGATGTGAAAACACACTTTCAAGACATCGTTTTTGACTGCATCATTCAAAGAACCACCAAATTGGGTGAAGCCCCAAGCTTTGGCGTACCCGTAATTCATCACGATGCCGACAGTCGCGGATCCATCAACTACCTCAATTTGGCCAAAGAGGTTTTGGTAAAGAATGGCCTGATTCAACCAGAAACAGAAATGGCATGAGCAGCACAATGAAAAAGAAAGCCGGATTGGGACGAGGTCTCGGAGCCTTGTTAGAAAATGCCAATACAGACATCACCACCAGTTTTAGCGGTGCAAACACAGGCAACGTTGCCATGATACCCATTTCAAGTATCGAAGCAAACCCCTGGCAGCCTCGCAGTGAATTTGAACAAACTGCATTGAATGAACTCGCCGAGAGCATCAAAGTTCATGGCGTGATTCAACCCATTACCGTGCGTAAAATGGGATACGACCGCTATCAACTGATATCGGGAGAACGCAGAACCCGCGCCTCATTGTTGGGTGGATTAACCGAAATTCCCGCTTTCATTCGCGTCGCCAACGACCAAGACATGTTGGAGATGGCGTTGATTGAGAACATCCAACGCAGCGATTTAAATGCCATTGAAGTGGCTTTGAGCTACAAGCGTTTGCTGGAAGAATGCAACCTCAAACAAGAAGAATTGGGTGAACGCGTGGGCAAAGACAGAACCACCGTCAACAACTACCTCCGTTTGTTAAAATTGCCAGAGCCCATTCAAAGAGGCATTCAATTGGGCAAAGTTTCTATGGGACATGCGCGCGCCATGATCAACATGGACGATGCGGTGGCACAGATGGAATTGTACGAACAAATCATCCGTGAAGAACTCAGCGTGCGTGAAGTTGAATCCTTGGTAAAAGCCAAAAAGAATGGTGAAACCTTGGGAATGTCGCTCAACGGCACCGATTGGGACCCTGAAATCGACCGCATTACCGCAGCGTTCTACGAAAAGTTGCGCGCCGCCGTCCACTTGAAAACCTCCGGAAAAGGCAAAGGAAAGATCATCATCTCCTACAAGAGCAAGGAAGACCTTGAACGCATTTTGGGTTTGATAGGCCAATAATTCCCATGGGTAGACATCAACGGCTAAGGCACATCGCTTTGATGATTGGCTTTTGGGTCAGTGTTTCCAACATGGCCCTCGCCCAACCCTTGACCCTTATGTCGATGCCGTCTACGTCACCCGCCCCGCTGACCTACCTCCATCCTACCGCGCTGACCAACCTCCGTCCTGCCCTTTCTCATTCCACACAATACCGGGCTTCGGCGGGATTTGCAATTCCCCGTAAAGACCATCCTTTTGCAGACGTTCAATCGTTGAGCGATAGCCTTCCAACCCATTCGCCCAAGAAAGCCACCATCCTAGCGCTTACCCTGCCTGGGTCGGGTCAGATTTACAACCGCAAATACTGGAAAGTGCCGTTGGTGTATGCAGGTATGGGGGGCAGCATCTACGCCATTGGAAAGTTTCGCAGCAACATGAGGCAACTGAACGACAGTATTTCTCATTTGTATTCTTTGGGAAAAACGCCCAACGCACAACTCATCCAAGACAGAGACAATCAACGTTCACGCAGAGATGTGGCCATTTTGTGCCTCACCGGGGTTTATGTGTTGCAAGTCCTAGACGCTGTGGTGGATGCCCATTTTTACAAGTTCAACATCAACGACAAAATTGCGGTGGAATGTAAACCTGCACCTATGCAGTTGATTTCGTTCCACTACCAACTCTAACCTCCCCTTCATGAACCGTTTAGAACAGCTCATAACTTTTTTACAAGATTCTCCCAACGATCCTTTTCTACACTATGCCACGGCACAGGAGTACTTGAAATTGGGAATGGCGGATGTGGCATTGGAAAAATATTTATGGCTCACCGAAAACCACCCCTCCTACGTGGCCACCTACTATCATTTGGGAAAACTACTGGTTGAACGGGGTGAAAAAGAGGCGGCCTTGGCTTGGTTCAATCAAGGGATTGAACAAGCCAAGGCCGCCAAAGAATTGCATTCTCTCAGCGAACTCCAAAGTGCCAAATTGGCCTTAGAGTACGACGAGGATTAATCGCGACTTTGCAATTTTGCCAACAAGCGCAAAATTTCCAAATACAACCAAACCAAGGTCATCAACAACGCCACGCCGGCAAACCACTCCATGTACTTGGGGGCTCCATAAGACGATTGCTTTTCAATAAAATCGAAATCCAAAATGAAGTTGAAGGCTGCAATTCCAGCAATCAAAGCTGAAATGCCAATGCTCAGCGGACTGCTACCATAGTAGAAACTTTGCACGCCAAACATGCCCATGATCATGGTGATCAAATAGAACACGCCCACACCCATCGTTGCAAACAAAATGATTTTGGTGAACATGGGAGTAGCACGCAACAAACCCGCGCGATAAGCCAACAACATCACGGCAAAAATCAACAAGGTGATACCCACGGCATTCATCACAATACCGTCGTACATCGTATTGAAAACCAAAGAAATGGCACCCAAAAACAACCCTTCAGCAGCGGCGTAAACTGGCGCCAAATAAGGGGCCCAAGATTGTTTGAACATCATCACCAAACTGGCGATAAATCCCACAATCATGCCACCAAACATGTAACCACTCAGTCCGTTGTTGAAGGCATAGGCCAACCCGTCGGCGCCTTCGCCACCCTCGATGCCATACTTCATCCACAAAAATGCGGCAGGAATAATCATCATGATAAACAACGCGATGGTTTTGTTCACGGTACCACTTACCGTCATCTCACCTTCGTAGGTCGCCGAGCGAGCACTATCGAAAGCTTTTTCTGAAAACAATGGACTACTCATATTCTGTTTTTATTTTTTTTGTGTAAATGTGCTTTTCAATATTAGCAAATTAACGAATCAAATGCAATGTACCGGTGTTCTGATATCGCTTGTCTTTGAAATCGCTGTATCGAAAATCGTAAACGTAAATCCCCTCCATGGCCATCTTGCCACCCACGTAACCATCCCAGCCTTGGGAGGCGTCGTTGGACTCAAACACTTTCTCCCCCCAGCGATTATAAATCGATAAGTGAAAGGTTTTCAACCCTCCGGTATACGGCAAAAAGACTTCATTCAATCCGTTTTGGTTTGGGGTAAACGCATCCGGGATGAAAACCACCGGTTCAAAATTGATGACTATGTCATTGCTCCAACTCACCCGATTCCCCCCCAATTCGTAGGCTTTGATTCTGAAAATCTGTTGATAATTATCTTGTCCGTTGGTAAAATTATCGTTACTGGGCGATGGATAGGTTTGATACAACTGGAACCCTGAGGTACCGGGCAATGCGCGATACAGCTCATATTTGGAGATCCCCCCTGCAAATCCTTGGTAATCGCTGAAAGAAATATTCATGGTAAACGCCCCCGTTTTCACGCCTTTCAACAGCGACGAAGTATGGGATGATGAATAGATTCTATCGCCGCAGAGATTCAACGTAGACACGCGGTATTCGTAGGCCGTAGCATCGGGAGAAATGGTATTGTCGATGTAAAGCGTATCGGTGGTAGCGGTAGAACCTACGCCAACGAAATTGGAGCCGCCCGCAGGGCGGCGCTCAATATCCAAAGTGCCCGTATTTCTTGGTCCATTGACCAATCCATATCGCACCCACATACTGCCATCAGCATTCGGAGGCGGAGCGATGCTCACCCAACGCAAATCAAGGCTCGATTGATCTACGTACACCTCTTTTTTCAATGTATCTCCCGCACATCCTTTGTCGGATGTTTCAATCACATACACATATCCCGGCTGGGCCGCTGTTGTCCAATCCACCACCACCGACGTCGCCGAACTTCCCACCACCCCAACAAATGAGCCGCCCGACACCCACCACTGAAAGGTGCTGCCCGAAAGTCCGCTTATCGAATATCCCTGTCCCGTTATATTCGGCACACACACAGCGGCAGCGCCCAAAATCGACTGGTTCAATGGCTTGCGATTCAACGTGATTGTTGCCGTAATCCATGGGCCAGGACATCCGGTGATAGAGATCGCCCTGATTTTGATCGGAAACGACCCAAAAGTATCGCGGTCAAATGCCAACGACCACTGCGTGGAATCCGGCGATATGGTTGCTTTTACTGCGAGTCCACCAAAATCATACTCGTATAGTTTCACCCCAGGCACTTTTGATGTCCAATAGCTAGGCCAAGTTTTTGATTGACAGTAGGTCACGTTATTCAATGGCGACAGTTTGGGAACACCGTTTAAAACCACCGGCAATTTCATCAGTGGCGATAAACAGGGCAACTTGCTCACTGAATCGTAGGCCGTAGAGACCACACCCACCCATCCCGCACCCGCGGAGCCCCAATTCACCGAGGCCGAAGTACCCAACGACGATCCAGCCAAACTTCCCCCCGAAACACTCCAGGCATATGTCTCGCCCTTCACAGCATTGATTTTATACCCCACCCCCATAACCAATTCACACAAATTGTTTGGACCTTGTGGCGCCTGCCCCGCCAACGCATGGTTCTTCTTCACCTGCAACTTGGCCGTATCCCTACATCCAAATCGATCCGTTACCACCACCTGCACCGTGCCATTGCCCAATCCACCCCAGTCCACGCTAAACATCGTATCGGCAATCACCTTGCTGCTGGTTGCGCCCGAAGCCGTCCAGGTATAGGTCGATTTCCACAGTTTTTTGTCCAATGTGTAGATGATGCCCTTGTTGTTCGGACAAACACTCACCGGACCCAAAACGCCACTACCCACCGGCGAACTCACAAATACATTCAATGAATCTGGTATGCTGTTACAACCCAAATTGTTGGTTGCCACCACCGTAACCAATCCTTTCCCCGCCATATTCCAAAGCACTTTGGCTTCCATGTTGCTGCCCACCTGCGACGACGACAGCAATGTTCCACCCACCACAGAAAATTTATACGAAGTTTGGGTTTTGGGGGTGCTGAAAGTCGACGTCTGATTCAAACAAACCGTGTCCGACCCGGAGATTTTAGGTCGAGCAGGCGCCGAAACCAAATTCACCTGCAAAATGATATCCGCTGTACAGCCATATTTGTTTTTGACCGTCACCGTTATTTTCCCGATGGCCGTATTACCCCAGTCGATTTTCACGTAACGACCTGTGTCTTTACCATTGATTGTGCCACCAGTCACCGTCCAAGTGTAGGTCCTGCCCGCATCGTACTTGTTGATTTCGTATTGCTCCGCCAGGGTATTTTGACACAAATTCACTTTCCCTTTAACCGTTTCGATGGGCAAAAAGGGCTTGACGTAAATGAGTACGTTTTGGTTGATAAACTTCGATGGACAGGCATTGTCATAGGCCTCGAAAGTCACCCTAAAAGGCATCGTAGTGTTGATGTTACAGTCGGGTGTCCAACAGAACGTTGAAGTCACAGATTTCCTTGCCGCGTTGGCTGTGGGACTAAATGTAGCTTTGGTGCCTTTGTAGCCATTGGTACCCGTAAGTATATCGCCGTATGCTTTCAGGGTGATAATGTCCTGCGTATCCTTCAAATCTTGTCCGGTAACCTTTTTGCACAGTGTTTCACCCGCCTCTACGTACCAGGGTCCAGGCGATTCAAACGCCAAGGTAGGACGGTTGTTTTTGCTGCAACTGATGACCAAAATTTGCAAATCCAGACGCACCCAAGAGATGGCGATGCCGTTTCTCCATTCAGTCACTTCGATTGCCACAGCATACCTCCCCGCAGCGGGTGCCATGTAAGTGGTAAGTCCATTGAAAGCATCGACATTTACATACCCGCCCGACCCAAAAGGATTGGCCGTTGAGTAACCCGTAACGTATTGTACGTTCTGAAACGCCGTCATCGGATCCGAACAATTCACCACATCTATCCAGCTCGCTTGTCCACCCTGCCAAGGGGTAACCAGCTTGTAAGACAAAGAATCTCCATCGATGTCCAACACGCGGTTTCGAATGGTGGTGGTATCCCCTGCACAAATGAAGGGCACTGGCAAATCCAAAAACGAGGGCGAACTGTTGGCAATAGCCGTAGGTGGGATAAAGCCGTAATACGTTTGGCCCTGAAAAGGCGTGCCGGTATTGTCGATCAGGTTATTTTGCGAATTTCTACAGCACCTCTCCCATTTCAAATGATACCCGGTGTTGGAATTGGGCAGGGTAATATTTACCTCATAGACTCCTTGTTTGAGACAGGCTTTGGCAACTTCCGGACATGCGGTATTTCCAACAGGGTCTACCGATTTTTCTGAAATCAAACTGGCTTCGAAGGTGGTAAGGAGCGATTTGTTCTCGTTATAGACACAGAGTCCAACCTTTTTTTCGAATTGAATTCCGCCATCGGCCGGACTGCAATCGCGATAGGCATAGATGGTTACGCGGTATTGGGTATTGGTACCATTCGACCCCAATCGCTTGTATGTGAGGAAGCCGCCCACCAAGTGTGTTGCGTTCAGGGCTGGAAACCAACCTAGAAAGCAAAAAATCAAAAACCACTGTAGCAGACGTTTCACTATAAAATTCTCTTTCAAAATTAGACAACTTTTATGCCCAAATAGTTGCAATGGCAAGTCTTTGCGATGAAAAAACTATTTTCGCCCCATGAAATTCAATCCAGACTGTCTTCACTTCTTAGGTCATATTCCATGCAAACCCCACAAGGAACACGGCTTTCACTGCGAAAACTGTCTGGCCTATACTCGCATAGAGAAGCGAATTTTGATCATCAAATTGGGGGCGATGGGCGATGTGATTCGAACAACACCCCTGATTACTCGATATAAAAAGCTTTACCCCCATGCCAAATTTACTTGGATCACACTTTTTCCTGACATTTTGCCAAAAGGTGAAATCCAGGAAGTTTACAAATTGGGCATCGAAGCGAGTTTGTATGTAACCAATACAGAATGGGATATTGCCATCAACCTCGACAAAGAAAAAGAAGCTGCGGCCCTGTTGAAAATGGTGAGCGCGAAAGAGAAATTTGGCTTCATTTTGAAGGATGGCGCAACGCAACCCGTGAATGAATTGGCGCAGCACAAGTTCGATACCGGCTTATTCGATGATGTGAGCAAAGCCAACACCAAAAACTATTGCACAGAGATTTTTGAAATCTGCGGATTGAAATATGAGGGGGAGCCCTATCTGCTCGACAATCATGCCGACAAAGGATTTGTGTGGGATTTAGACCGCAGCAAACCCATCATCGGGCTCAATACCGGCTGTGGCGATCGTTGGACCACCCGCTTGTGGAGCATTGAAAACTGGGTTGAGTTGGCCAAAATGATCGAAAACGCTGGTTACACGCCATTGTTGCTTGGCGGCGCCCAGGAGCACGACCGCAACTTGGCCATACAGGAAGGCAGCGGTGCTTGTTACTTGGGAAACTACCCTTTACAGCAGTTCATCAACTTGATTGACCAGTGTGATTTGGTGGTAACACAGGTAACCATGGGCATGCATCTCACTTTGGGATTGGGCAAGAAAATTGTGCTGATGAACAACATTTTCAATCCCCATGAGTTTGACCTGTTTAACAAAGGCGCCATCGTACAACCCCCAAAAACGTGCAAGTGTTTTTATCGCGGCAGCTGCGTAGATGGTAACAGTTGCATGGAAACCTTGAGTCCGACGGTTGTCATGCAGCACGTTTCAGACGTACTCAACAACGCATCCCATTAAACCACAATCAATTCGGGATTTTTTCGGTGGAATTGCAAAATTCCTAGGAAGTCACTATTTTTGCAGCCCTCAATGGCGAGGTAGCTCAGGTGGTTAGAGCGCAGGATTCATAACCCTGAGGTCGGGGGTTCAATTCCCCCCTTCGCTACTAAAAAAAGCCTCCAATTTGGGGGCTTTTTAGTTTAGAGGTGAGGGCTGAGAGTTTATTTTGTGCCAGTTTTCTGTGCCATGTTTGGGTTCAGCTCTTGGTTGTTTTTGTTGGAATAATCAGACAAACCAACACCTTTTTGTCTGACTGAAATTGACCCCATCGGTAAAGACAAATCAAAAATGAATAATAAGGGTTTAAATTGGGTATTATTTGTTGTGATTGGTTCCGACGAGGAGGTGTCAGTTAGCCGTGACGAATATGGATTCTCGCCAGCGTTTTTCTAAAAAGTCCCGATAACGGGTTGCGGCTTGGCGAAGGTGGCGATTTTTACCACAAACTTTTTTACGAAGCAAGCATTTCAAATTTATGCAAAACTGTCATACGAAGCACTAAACCGCCACTTTTGCCAAACCGCTGTTACCGGATGCCCTTCTGTCTGCCCGATAGTGTGTCGTGTCGGGGTAGCA